>NZ_MELG01000045.1:0-493 GCF_001767535.1 Acinetobacter sp. GWC1_38_13
CGAATTCCATCTAATATCACCTCATTCTCACCTATTGAGTTGTAAGCAGTATTTGCAAATAAATTTAACTCAATCCATTTACTTTCTTTTACTGTAGATAGAGATTCAGCAATTATCTCTTGCTCAGATGGCAAGATATTTTCATTCTTATTTTTATAATACGTATATGACTTAAAAATCAGCCATGGTAAGAGTAAAATAACAGTGACAATACAAGGTAAGATTAATAAATAATTAATTAAATCAGCAGATTGTGGTTGATATTCCACATCACGCCAATAATAAATAATAATCAATCCAACAAAGATAAAACTGCTAATCAAAGCCGCTAAAATTTTCTTCAACATTATGCAGCCCCTACAAGTGCATAACGCGTTTCATTGTTATGATATAAACATTCAATAGAGCTTAAAAAAGCACCATGACCTAAACCCATTTGATGATTTGAGTTCAAATACATGGGTACAACATCAGTTTTATCTAGAATTAATCG
>NZ_MELG01000045.1:516-1671 GCF_001767535.1 Acinetobacter sp. GWC1_38_13
TACACCAAGTCTGAATGAGATGTTTCAGTTTCTTATTTAATGACTGATTGGGTAAAAATTCTAAATATTGCTCTCGGCTTAAAGGTCCGATCTGAATTTCTATTTTTCCATTAATTTGCTGAACCGTGTCACCACAAAAAGTATTTAATCCCAACAAACTAGGATTAGTTCCTCCTAAACAAGTCTTCTGTTCATCTTCAAGTTTAAACTTTTCTTTGATGAATTCTTGAATATGCACTTGTGTATCAAAGACACAGCTCAGCACTGTTTTTAAAGCATGGGCAGTATTGTTTTGCCCCTGCATTAAACCTGAGAATTCTGCAAAATATTCATCTAAATCGTGTTGTTCATGTTGAGAGCTTATGTAACCGTTTAATGCATGAAGTATATTTAAGTAATGATTAGTAGGTTCAATTTCGTAACGAACCGCCAAATTATAAACTAAACTCGCATCGACATATTTCGCGGTTAGCTTATGATTAAATAAACCTAGAAATGCTTTGATCTCTTGTCGTTGTTGCCTATTACTTTGTTTTAATTTATTCGTATATGTATAAGGTAAAGCACCTTGCGTCCCCGTTAAACCAACCACTAAGTTTGTCAGTTCAATTCGAGAGTCTGTATATTGAAGCGTTTCAATCTCTGTAGCTGGAAAACTTAAACTGAATGATGTTTCAAATTTAAAATCATCAGCCCAATTCTGCTGAGATAAAGGACGATTAGAATGACGCAATAACCGTGTTGATTGAACAAACTCAAAAGCACTTGGTTTTGTAAATATATGATCAACTACAGAAGAGTCTTGCCACCAACGTTCTGAACGCATTGGTATATCTCCTGTTGATTAAGACTATCTTTCACTAGCACATCGACAAAGCTATTCATTTGAACCTTAAGATTAAAAATACGGCTCAATAATTGGCTAAAGATAAAAAGGCTGTGTCCACGAAAAATGCTTTTATTGACTGTTAGCTCAGCCCTCACACCTCGAACAAACATAGGAAAGGGTTTTGAATTGACTAATTTATTTGTGGTTGAAAATGTGAGCTGTGAAACAGCATCAATCAAAAGAATGTTTTCTTTGGAATGTGGCAAATTGTACAAAGCCAAAAGCTCTTTTACATGACTTAAAGCATCCCCCTTCATCAAAGCTAA
>NZ_MELG01000045.1:1693-2406 GCF_001767535.1 Acinetobacter sp. GWC1_38_13
ATAATACGCCATTGTTCATTGCTATTTTTATCAAAAGAATAAGGTGAAGTTGGGCGTTTTAAAATTAAAGCTCTTCTTGCCAAACTACTATCATTCAAATTTAGAATATTATTGGTTTGGCTGAGTGCTTCGTGGGGTAAATCACCATTTGAGCAAAGTAACTTTGTACTAATGAAATCTGATTTAATCTCATATGGTTTTAAATGCTTGGAAACAATCGAATAGCCGATCTGTGTATTTTTACTTGATGAAGGTAAATAGCTAAGCGAGTAAAAGAACTGAGCCTTATTATTGTGATAATGACTCATCGCAAAAAAAGGTAATACAGGAAAATGTGTCTGTTCCTGATTATTTTTTTCACGAATCATATTCATTTCAAGAATCGAATAGACTTGGTACAACTCTGGATGATGTGCATCAGTCATCAAGCAATAATTTAGCTGTGTATGTGATATTTTTTGTGGCTCAGCTTGTTTTTCAAATAAATTAATTGCAGGTACAGTAAATAATTTGAAATTAGCGATATTTAACTCTGAATAGTTACGAACAACAGCCTGATCATTCAAATTAAGCTTCAAATGAATCAAAAGCTCAAAAGTATTTTGCTGAACCAATACATCTTTCAAAACACTTAGGTTTAAATTCAAATAATTAAATTTCTCAGGAAAACAAAAATATTCCATCAATAATCGATAAGCATGATGTGTATGCTG
>NZ_MELG01000045.1:2432-4866 GCF_001767535.1 Acinetobacter sp. GWC1_38_13
ATGTTTCATTTACCAGCCATTGCTGAGCATCATTAAAGATTTCAAATTTAAGACTCAACGTCGCATTCTGATTTAGATGCATATGAGTGCTAGGTGAAGTTTGAAACTCTAAATCAATTAAAGATATCGGTAACAATCGAACCTGATTGGTTGTATTAAACTCACATTGAACACCTTTGAAACTACGCGACTTTAATGATGTTTTTTTGGGGATGATATGAGCTGATGTTAATTGCTTTAATTTATTAACATCTTCAAAGCTTACTACTGTGCATGCAGGAAAATGTCTTAGATATTGAGGAAACATCACCTCAAATAATGCATGTGTAAAAACCTCATAACTATCTGCAAGCTTCTTATCAATACGAGCAGCAATCAATGAAAAAGCTTGAATTAAACGCTCAATGTGCGGGTCATCAATTTGCTCTTGGTTCAAAGATAACCGTTGAGCAATCTTAGGATACTTTTGTGCAAACTCTCTAGCCTGTTGACCAAACTCTTGTAGTTCTTTTTCATAATAAGGTAAAAGTTGATCGATCACGATTTGCTCACACTACGTTCTAGCTGAAATTACATATTGTTGTGTTGTCGGTTTAAGCAAAGCATCAAAAAAAACAGGCTCGTATAATGGGTGGATATTTAAATAAGCTTGAATACTCAAACACAATGACCCCATGTTATGGCCATCTAACAACATCTCTACTTTGATTTGTCTAAGTCTAGGTTCATGTGCAGTAATAGATTGCTCAATAGATTGACAGATCTTATCGCGGTCTAAAGGATTGGCTGTTGATAGTCCAACAAAGTCAATAATTCCAAACTGTAAAATAGATTTCTTAGCCAATGGATATTGATCTATATCTTGAGCAAATTGCGCCGTTCTGCTGTTCAGCAAATCCTCTAAATCATGCGCTACTGATTCTCTTAATTGCTGAATCGACATACCTCGTAAATAATCTTCTTGCTCTGGTACTAAACGATCAAATAATGTTGATCGGAATCCATAAGGATATAAATGATCTAAATTCATTTTTATAAGAACATAATTTTTAGTGGAAATAGAGGTTAATCACAGATCTATTAACCTCTATTAGAAACTCACAAACTATATTAAGCAGCGTAAGATGCTGTATTGTTAGAAAGTGACCATTTCTTAGTAACAGCACCTTTTGAAGTACCATTAATATCTTGTTGGTTATACGTCCATTCTACAGCAGCATATTTCAAACCAAATGCTTCAGTTGGAACACCTTCTTCATTAACAGTTGGAGTTACGCTTGAAACAAGTACATGTTTTAATTTGATTTGTAAGTATTTAATGCGTTTATCGCCATTTGCTCGGTAGAAATCAATCTGTACCTCATCAAATGTATAACCTGCAGAACATGCTTCCCATAATTTAGGACTAGTCGCATCCAAGTCTTTCACAAAAATCATATCTGAATGCTCGACACGTTCAGCAGTATGACCACCAACACTACTTGAAGTAGCTGATTTTGGTTGACGGATATTGTGAGACCAAGAATTAACTTCTAACCAGCCTTTATGTTCTGAGTCACGAGATTCGCCATCTACTTTATATTTGCCGCGAAACTCGATATAAATATCTTTCATTTAAAACTTACCTCTATTTAATTTATTTAAAGTTATTATCTAGCTGATCTCATTGTTAATTTGAGGATTGCGGCAGTTCAGTGACCAATCGCAAAGAAACAGACAATTCATCCAGCTGGAAATGTGGTCTCAAGAAAACCACGGATTTGTAGTGCCCTGGTTGAGCAGGATCTTCTACAACTTTTACAGATGCTTCACGAAGCGGATATTGTGCTTTTGCTTCTTGAGAGGCACCGTCATCAAGTAATACATATTGAGAGAGCCAGTCATTCAAAAAGGCTTCAACATTACCTGCAGATGCAAAACTTCCGACTTTATCTCGCATCATTGCTTTTAAATAATGTGCGATACGTGATACAGCCATGATGTATTGAATTTGACTCGAAAGTGCTGAGTTGGCATTTGCTGTATCGTTATCATATTTCTTTGGTTTTTGTGTTGATTGCGCACCAAAGAACGCTGCATAGTCCGTATTTTTACAATGGACTAATGGTATAAAGCCTAGATCACTTAATTCCTTTTCACGGCGATCTGTAATTGCAATTTCCGTAGGACACTTAAACACAACTTCGCCATCAGAAGTTTTAAAGGTATGTACTGGCAAACCTTCAACTAATCCCCCACCCTCAACTCCACGAATCGCTGCACACCAGCCATGAGAATCAAATGCGTTCGTCAAACGTGTACCAAATGCATATGCCGCATTCATCCATAAATAATCATCATGGTTTTCCCCAGAAACATCTTCAATAAAATTAAAACCTTCTGTCACGGTACCTTCTTTGGGATGGTATGGTAATCGACCTAATACATGCGGCAT
>NZ_MELG01000045.1:4966-5138 GCF_001767535.1 Acinetobacter sp. GWC1_38_13
ATATCAGTAAATGATTCAAGACCTAAAATATTAGGACTGGCAGCTGAAATAAATGGAGCGTGTGCAGCCGCAGCCACATGTGAAATTTGCTCCAATAAATACATATCAGATGGTGTACGATCAAATTCGAAATCGCCAATCAATGCTGCATAAGGTGCACCACCAAAAGATC
>NZ_MELG01000046.1:0-952 GCF_001767535.1 Acinetobacter sp. GWC1_38_13
TTTCCTTTTGGATCAAAATCTGAACCACCTTTACCACCACCCATCGGTAAAGTTGTAAGTGCATTTTTGAAAGTTTGCTCAAATCCCAAAAACTTTAAAATCGATAAATTAACTGAAGGATGAAATCTCATCCCACCTTTAAAAGGACCAATCGCTGAATTATATTGAACTCGAAAAGCACGATTTACATGAGTTTGACCTTGGTCATCCATCCAAGAAACACGAAATTGAATCACGCGTTCAGGTTCAATCAGTCGTTCAAGTAAACCGTATTGTGCATACTTAGGGTTTTTCTGGATAAATGGCCACAGGCTCATCATAACTTCTTCTACAGCTTGTAGAAATTCTGGTTGATGAGGATCTCTGCGTTTCACGTAATCCAAGAATTCATTTAAGCTACCGTATTTCAACACTCACCCCCGAGTCTATGATTCAAATTAGTGCCATTTTTGCACCAAAGTAGAATATCTCATAAAACAACTATAAATTACTATCAGACAAGCAAAGCACTTCCTCTATAAAATAAAATTAAATATAATTTTCAAATATTTAATCCAATAAATATTCATTATTTATTTTATAAATACTGAGAAATATACATGAATAATTAACAAAAAAGTGAAAATAACTAATTTTTAAAAATAAAATCGCACTAAAATAAAGCCAATGAAGCACCATTTTAATTCAGATAAAAATGCTACTTATTGTTTAAATAAATCCACAGTCTCTAAATAAAGGATTATTTGTTATAATTCAGTTCTGCTCTTACTTTCACCTCACTGCTTCTATGTTACTTTCTGATCAGCAAGTCTCTCTTATCGTTCAAATAGACCAATTACTGCCTCAAACACAATGTGGTTTATGTGGACACCGTGATGGGTGTTTGCCATATGCAAAGTCGATTAGCGAAGGTGAAGCAGCAAACAAATGTGTACCTGGCGGGCAACCTGTA
>NZ_MELG01000046.1:965-46829 GCF_001767535.1 Acinetobacter sp. GWC1_38_13
CTCAATTACTTGATCGACCGCGTTTAATAGCTGAATCGAGTGTTTGGGATATCCAAGCTGATGGTCGCCCACAACAAATGAAAGCCATTATTCGCGAAGATGAATGCATTGGTTGTACCAAGTGCATTAGTGCTTGTCCTGTTGATGCAATTATCGGAAGTGGTAAGCTCATGCACACGATTCTGACAGATTTGTGCACAGGCTGTGAGCTCTGTATCCCTCCTTGCCCTGTTGATTGTATTGACCTCGTCCCTGATAACAATCCCATCCCCACTGAGGATCAACGTATTAACGAGCAGGACAATCTTCGTCAGCGTTACTACGCACATATTCAACGTGAAGAAAAACGTCGTATCGACCGCAAAGGTCCTGTAGTTAGAGCCGAAATTGACACTGAATTTTTCGCACAATTTTCACAGGCTTTGAAAAATGTTCCGACTATAACATTAGCTGAAAAAGCAAAAGACCATAGCGCACAAGATGCTAAAACTACTATTGAGCTCGCCAAAATACGAACTCAAATCAAAAAACTGGAGAAACAATTAAGTGTTCGACTTGATCCGCAAAAGCAAGCACAACTTGATGCCCTTCAAACACAATTAAAAGAATTACAGGAGGTCTAAATGTCGAGTAAAAATATGACTAAGAAGCAAGTTCAGACTTTCTTCGAGCGCTTACGAGAACAAAGACCGACTCCACAAACTGAACTCAATTACTCATCTCCTTTTGAGCTATTGATTGCAGTTATGCTTTCAGCCCAAGCCACTGATGTGAGTGTCAATAAGGCAACTGATAAACTTTTCCCTATTGCCAATACAGCACAATCCATTCTAAATCTCGGTATTGAAGGATTAAAGAGTTATATTAAAACCATCGGTCTCTATAACTCTAAAGCTGAAAACGTCATTAAAACCTGTCAAATTTTAGTTGATCAATATCAAGGAAATATTCCAGAAACACGTAAAGAACTCGAAGCACTTCCTGGTGTGGGTCGAAAAACAGCGAATGTTGTTTTGAATACAGCTTTCGGTCATCCAACTATGGCGGTCGATACGCATATCTTTCGTGTCGGTAATCGCACTGGACTTGCGATAGGAAAAAATGTTCTAGAAGTAGAACATCGACTCATCAAAGTTATTCCAAAAGAATTCATTGTTGATGCACATCATTGGCTTATTTTACATGGTCGTTACTGTTGCATCGCACGTAAACCGAAATGTGGTGAATGTATCGTAGCCGATGTCTGTAATTGGAAAGATCGTTTTGAGTTTGGAGCGACAAAGCCCATCAAACTCAAAGAAATACATTAATCCTGATCTTTTTTAGTCTGCTGTAATTTTGGGTGTAACTGGCGTGGCTTGCCATATTTTTTATTTTCAATCGCCTGCTGTTTCTGCACATGACGTAGCATTTTTTGACTTTGGTATAATAGAAAAAGTAACAGTAAAACACTTAAAATAACGACAAGGATAAGAACAAACTTCAACATTTACCTCTCCAAAATAAAAAGAGCCCTATTTAAAGAGCTCTTTTAAATTTGCTGTTTAGATTATTTATCCAAAATAGCAAAAAGATCTTTTTGAACTTCATCAATCGCACGCAAGCCATTCAACTTATCGTAAGTCGGTGCATTTTCGCCTGAAGCAGCACGACCTTGATAGAAGCCAACCAATTGCTCAGTTTCACTATGGTAAGAAGCTAAACGCTTACGGATTGTTTCTTCTTGATCATCAGGACGTTGTACTAGGTCTTCGCCAGTTTCATCATCCTTACCTTCCACTTTAGGTGGATTGTAAACTAAGTGATATACGCGGCCAGATGCTGGGTGCTGACGACGACCAGAAAGTCGTTGAACAATTTCCTCATCAGGAACATCAATTTCAATCACGTGATCAATAGAGATTCCTGCTGTTTCTAATGCCTCAGCTTGTGGAATCGTACGTGGAAAACCGTCAAAAATACAACCGTTAGCGCAATCAGGTTGAGCAATACGCTCTTTCACCAGACCAATGATCAATTCATCGGATACTAAACCACCTGACTCCATAACGCTTTTCGCTTTTAAGCCAAGTTCAGTACCTTCACGAATTGCAGCACGGAGCATATCACCGGTTGAAATTTGTGGGATATTGTAGCGCTTACAGATCAACTGAGCTTGAGTACCTTTTCCTGCCCCAGGTGGTCCGAGTAAAATAATGCGCATAAAGAACATCCTCATTTAAAAACAATAAATCTTAAATTGAGCAATATCATACAGACTTATTGCTCAACCAACATCAAATTAATTATAAGAAAGCAACAAATAAATGGATTAAACCTGCTAAAAAACCAGTCACACCACCCAACACAATTAAAATCCACTCATCTTCCTGAAACGCAGGACGCAATAAGTTTTGGAACTCTTTCGGTGTTAGCTCACGAATACGATCTCTAAACATTTGAAAGATTTTCTGTGCACGGCTTGCATTTAATGCAGGATCACATACAGGCCCCATGGTAATTTCAATTGAGCGATCAATCAAGTCGGTCTTGAGTCTAGCATATTCTCTTGGACCTAATGATAACTGTAATGATGTTCTGACTAATGGGGTTTCCATGATTTCATTGATATGACGCTTGACAATTCGACGAGTTTTATCTTTCTTCGTCCCATACATCATTTCTGTCATGATCGATTTAAGCGTAATAAG
This sequence comes from Acinetobacter sp. GWC1_38_13, assembly GCF_001767535.1. Taxonomy (NCBI): domain Bacteria; kingdom Pseudomonadati; phylum Pseudomonadota; class Gammaproteobacteria; order Moraxellales; family Moraxellaceae; genus Acinetobacter; species Acinetobacter sp. GWC1_38_13. The sequence goes on from NZ_MELG01000046.1 coordinate 3,656, forward strand.
GTCTTCCGTCACCACACTAGCAAACACATCAGAAACTTCTTCTTGACGTTTCATAAATGCACCTTGAACGTTATATGTACCGATCTTCAAGACTGGAACAATCCAAGGGAATTTACGATCTTTAGTCAGGCGGAAAATCTGAGGATATCGAATATAGTGAGGTTCAATAGGATTGAAAACCATCCAAATTGCAATCCAGTTGGTTAGGAAACCCCATATTGCAGCCCAAAATGGTACAGTCCAATGCCATGGCACCACAAACCAAACGATCATTTGGAAAATACCAAAGAACATACCAATCAATGCGCTGATGTGCCAAATAAAATTGATTTCTTTTTGACCAACTTTTAGGAACATTCGTACCATCAAACGGCGATCACCTTCCATTTGGCGAACAACCATTTCTCGCATATCAACAAGTGACTCGACGTTCATGGTCAGCTCAGTCACAAGTTCTTTTAAGGTATTTGGTAATTGTTTATGTGCTTGAGCATAAATACGACGTTTAATCGAATAAGGTAGGTTTTCCCATAAAACCGCATTACGATCAATCATGACTTCGTCAATGAGGTGTTCAAGCTCGAAACCGACTTGCTCACCAATGATCATCGCCATGTCTTCGGGGTCCATTGCCTCTAAAAACTCTCGCAATGAGCCTAACTTAGATAATGTATTGTCAGTAATGATGCCTGAAATACGCCCTGCTTTACGAGGTACAATTCCTTGCCAGCCTACGGGTAATGGACCTAAATGGAATCCCCAAAAAGTAATTGGGTAAAATACCATTTTTAAAGCCATCCACACATGCGCCCATGTCACAAAAGCAGTTACTGGAATAATACTCAGAACTGCCCAAAAATCTGGGCGAGCGAGGAAAATCTGCCACAATTCATTGACGTAATCAAACATGCATGACTCTCAAAATTATTAGTAGATTATGGCTTGTGGGCTAAACAATCAGTACAGCACTTACAAACCAAAACTTAATGTATAAGAGAATTGAATCGTTGGTTCAGTTTTTTCAATTACCTCTCCACGACCATTTTTCATTCTCTCACCAGCACCAATTCCTACACTAAATGTGCTGATGCGTTCAGGGTTTAGCCAAACATAGGCTAAATCTACGCCTGCACCGAGACGTGCTTTTTCTTTTCCATTAATTTGTTTGCTTTCAATGTGCCCCGCATAAGCACCAATGTAATATCCGTTTTTGTCTGTACCAGTTAAATGATATGGATAACGAAACCCAACCTGACCACCTGCAGGATTGTCATCATTCAAAAACACACCTGCTTTGGCATAAGCAATCCCATATGGATTAACCCATTCAACATTGCCATGTAATAACTTTTTAGTGAAACCTGCACCAACATTCCATGTTGAAACTTTAGCGTCTTTTAATTTTGGCTCAGGTAAATAAGGATTTTCGTCTGCGTAAGCAACAGTGTTCAACGACATAACCGCTAATAAAAGATAAAGTTTTTTCATTATTTTCTCCATTTTCCCTAAGAGTGTGTCTTAGACATTCCTATTTCAAACAGTTTCAGACTTTAACAGAATTATTTTGCTTCTAATATACAAGACCCTACAATTTTCATGTCTGCAAAGTCAAAAACTGTCGCACCATCATTTATATGATCAGTTGAAAAATCTACAGTAAGATCGTTCAACTTACGTTAAAATAGTCCACTTTCGTTCTCTGCCATCCTGCAATTTAAGTCGATACCCTATGAAACAGCACTTTCCTTTAAAAAATATGCAACAAGAGAAGCGCATTTATAAGGGTCGAATTTTTTTTGCGATTTCAGTCGTCGTTGTTTTCCTACTTTTATTGATTTGTCGTTATGCATATTTACAGATTATTCATTACGATGACTTTACAACGGCTTCTGACAAAAACCGTATTCGCTTGCAGCCCCTCCCTCCAGCACGTGGTTATATCTACGATCGTAATGGTGTATTGCTCGCAGACAATTATCCAGTATTCAGTGCCACATTAAGTAAAACTGATGTTAGCGACATAGACGGAACCCTAGCACGTCTTATTCCAATTTTAAGTCTCACTGAAGAAGATATTGAGCGTTTTAAAAGCCGGGTCAAAACTGCTCGAAAAACAGAACGAATCGCGATTAAGTTAAATCTCACAGAAGCAGATATTGCCAAATTTAGTGAGGTTAAATACGCATTTCCTGGTGTAAAAATTGAGACTCAAATGACTCGCTACTATCCACATGGCGAGTTGTTTGCTCATGTGATTGGATACGTTGGACGAATCAATGACAAAGAACTCAAATCGATTGATAAAGATTTATATGCTGGAACAAACCTGATCGGGAAAATTGGTGCGGAGAAAAGTTACGAAGAATTATTACATGGCACTCCAGGTTATGAATCTGTAGAAGCTGATGCACACGGTAACGTTCTTAGACATCTTGGTCGACAAGACCCTGTACGTGGAAATGACCTTTATTTGTCTATTGATTATGGTTTACAGACTATTGCAGCACAACAGTTAGTTGATCGTCGTGGTGCAATCGTTGCAATGGACCCTCGTACAGGGGAAATTCTAGCTTTAGTTTCAAGTCCAAGTTTTAATCCAAACTTATTCGTTACAGGGATTAGTACTAAAGACTATAGTGGTTTACGGGATAATCCTGATCAACCTCTTTACAATCGTGCTGTTCAAGGTGCTTATCCTCCAGGATCAACGATCAAGCCAATGTTTGGTCTTGGTGGGATTCATTACGGATTGGTCGATTGGAGTACCGCGATCTCAGACCCAGGTTACTTCTCTTTACCAGGTGATAGTCATCGTTTCCGTGACCATAAAAAAAGTGGGCATGGTGCAGTGAATTTACATAAAGCCCAAGTAGTTTCTTGTGATACCTACTTTTATATTTTGTCGTATCGTATGGGAATCGACAAAATGAATACTTGGATGCGCCAATTCGGTTTCGGTGAGAAAACTGGTGTTGATTTACCAAGTGAAAGCTCAGGCTTATATCCAAGTCCAGAATGGAAAATGCGAACTCGAAATACAAAATGGTTAAAAGGTGAAACCATTTCAGTGAGTATCGGTCAAGGTGCATTTACAGCGACACCATTACAGCTCGCTATGGCAACGGCAATTACAGCCAACAAAGGCTCACATGTCACACCACATGTTTTGAGAGATCATAAAGGCGCCAAGAAGCTTCCTGTTCACAATGCTCCTGATGGAAAAATTCAGTTTAATGGGACAGATGAAGATTGGATCAATATGCACGCTGCCATGATTGATGTCATTCAATCTGGTACAGGTCGCGGGATCAAAGGCGGTCTGCGTTATTCTATTGCAGGTAAAACAGGTACAGCACAAGTAAAAAGTATTGCTCAGGGCAAAAGATATAACGAAGCAGCATTGTCCTCTAGACAGTGGGATCATGGTCTATTTGTCGGATTTGCACCTGCAGAAAATCCAGAAATTGCGATCGCCGTAGTTTGGGAAAATGGTAAGCATGGTGGTTCCGCCGCTCAACTTGCGCGTCCAGTATTTGATTATTGGTTGGTTAATCGTAAGAAAAACCCAATTCGTCCTTTGAACCATCAAGTCAGTGGTGGGTTAATGACAGCTGGCATCAAACCTGCAGAACTTCCAAGCGGTAGTGGTACATTTAGTTCAACAAATGCTCCTGCTTCAACTCCTGCTGTAAGCTCAACAGCACATGCCGATGGAGTATCTGAATAATGAAAAATCAGTTACGCATTATCGGAGGAGAATGGAAACGTCGAACATTACCGTTCGCATCTATTGAAGGATTAAGACCAACACCTGATCGTGTACGTGAAACATTATTCAATTGGTTAATGTGGGATATCCAAAATAGTAAGGTATTAGATTTATGTAGTGGTTCAGGAGCTTTAGCTTTTGAAGCGCTTTCTCGTGGTGCAGCTGAAGTTATCATGATTGAACCCGATGTCACTCAATCTGGATTTCTAAAACAAAATATTCAGCTATTAAAAACCAATAAATGTCAGCTCTACGTGACCACAGCACAGAAAGCTTTACAGAAAATTAACCAACAATTTGATCTTGTTTTTCTTGATCCGCCCTATGGCTTGAATTTATGGCAAGAGTTAGCTGAGTCTGTGGATACAAAGATCGTAGCGAATGGTTTTATTTATGTAGAAGCTGATCGTGAGTTATCTGAACTAAAACTGCCTGCTTCTTGGAAAAAGATTAAAGAAACCAAAGCAGGAATAGTAAAAGCAGGTTTATATCAGAAAATGCCTTAAAGGACTCTTAACCAAAACAATCGAACCATTTGTCCTCGATCAAACGGAAAACTCGACAAATATTCATATCCTATTCGATTGTCTTGGTTAATCTGATAAACGATGCCATAACCCAGTGAAATGGATAAATCATTGAGACCAAAACTCATCGTGTCTCCCGTCAAGACTTTTTGGTTCAGCTAGTCAGTTTGATAAGCCGTATAGTTATAAATTCTTAGACGTTCATCATGATAAAATTGATTGTGTAAAATTGAATAGTCCGTTTTAATTTCTGGATAAGCAGATTCAAACATCTCTTCAGTATGTTGATCCTCAAATCCAGCAAAAAAGTCGTATTGCTGTGCTGCTAAAAATTGTAAAGGCATCAAAAGACAAGTAAGTAAACATAGACGTCTGGCTAACATAGCATTCAATAAAAGTTTCTTGAGCATAAGCAACATAGAGTTTAAAAGTATGTGATAGTAATCAACGGATTTGGCAAATAACAACTCAACAAGCTCTCAAACCCAATTTTATAGAATCAAGTATATGTCTAAGTGAATTTCGGAATGTAGAAATTGCTAATGATGTCTAAAAAGATTATTTAATTTCATTTGTGTCTGACATAAACTATTAATTTATAGATTGAATTCTATATACAATAACCCCAATCTCATCATCTAATTCAACTCCAAAAAATTATGAAACGTTTTATCTTGTTAACGATAATCTTGAATTTAACAGGTTGTATCTTTGGTCAATCCAATGAAGTGAAACGTGCAGAAAAAGTTTTGCAGAGTTTTGAATGTAATAATATTGAAACCAACCAAATTGCAACCTCATCAATTACCAATTTTCATCAGCAAACTTTGGCTGCAAACAAGTCAAAAGCATCAACATATGTTGAGCAATACAAAAATGGCGAAGATCTCTTTGACATACCACTCGATGAAGTAGTACAACAAAAATATCAACTTTATAAACAAGCATGTCAAGCACTTGGTGGTGTTGCACCTAGAACTGAGCCTGTAATAGTAACCAATAATCATGAGGATACTAGCGGGGCTTGATAGCAAATTGGATCGCTTCACATGATAGAACAACAAATAACTTTAAAACATTATATTGCCTTCGGTTTTATATGCCTCGCAGTCATCATCGCTAGTATTCACCCACTTGAGTTTGAATCGTATCTGTTGCATCAAGCTGGCACGGTACTCATGTTGATTGCATTAATTATTGTAATTAAGAAAATTGGTATCGATTTCTATAGTTTTTGCTTATACCTTGCTTTTTTATTCATTCATATTGTTGGTGCACACTATTTATATTCATACGTACCTTACAATGAGTGGTTTCAAACGCTATTCCACATTGATTTGAATCAAACAATGGGATGGTCGAGGAACATGTATGATCGTTTTGTACATTTCGCTTATGGGCTACTACTCTACCCATTCTTCTACCGCTGTTTTGAGTTCTTCTTTCCCAAATCTAAACCCGTTGCAATATTTTTATTAGTTGTCCAATTTGTCATGGCATCGAGTTTAGTCTATGAGTTGATTGAATGGTGGATCGCAATCGGTTTATCGCCAGAAGATGCCGAAAATTACAATGGGCAACAAGGAGATATTTGGGATGCACATAAAGATATGTTTCTAGCAACTCTTGGTTCGATTTTGATTGGTTTACTATATCTATATAAAGAAAAAACTCTTATTCAGAACAAATAAGAGTTTTCCCCATGTTTAGAACATCCAATTTGAAGAGACATCTAAATCATTGAATAATTCTTTGAAAGATGTCTCAGCTAAGTCAGTTTGCACAGAAATCGTCTCCACAGTGCCTAATAGCGAGTTTTGACTCACAAGATTCTGATCAAACTCATTTAATAATTGATCTATCACATCTGTTTCCAACTTTTCTGCACTTAATAAATGCTCTAGCGGAATTGATAATTGTTCCTCATCTACAAAGCTATCCGATATGTTTGGAGCTCTTAAAAGACGATCTAAATTAACAGAGTCCACAAAAGAAGTTTGAACCTCCTCAATGATTAAGGAATCACTCAACATCAGCGCACTAGGTTGAGCTGGAGCTACAATTGTGAAATTAAAGGCATCACTGAGTTCACTGGTATTACCAGCTACATCTGTTTGAGTTAAAGTAATTTTGTGTGAGCCTAAAACTAAATCATTCGTTACGGTGTAACTCCATTTACCATTATCTCCAACTGTAACAGTCCCAATCGGATAGCCATTATCAAATATTGTGAGTACTGCTTTTGCTTCACCAATTCCTGATAATGTTGGCTTGGTATCATCGGTACTTCCACCTGAACTAACAGCGCCTTTAACTGCGCCAATATCATCCATTACCGTTTGTAGCAGAGGCTTAGTCGGTGCAATTGTATCTTTAGCACCAAATATATCTGTAGGTTCAGAACGATTTCCTGAAGAATCGATAATATAAATTTTGGCAATATTTTTATCTGTTAAAGCAGGTGACAAACTCAGACTGAACTTACCATCCGCACCAACTGTTCCAGAGCCAATAGTTGTTTGACCATCTGCACTTTTAACTTCTATTTTTGCATTTGCTTCAGCTTTGCCTGTCACAATAGTGCCATCTTGATTAAGCTGTGCCAAAGGTGAATCAGGTGCAATTGTATCTTTAGTTCCAGTCACAACTGTTGATTTCGAAACATTACCAGCACTATCAATTGCAGAGACAGCCACTTTGCTTCCATTCACTAAAGGTTCGTTTAGTTTTACTGTATAGTTTCCATCCTGATCCGCTAGACCAGTGGCAATGACTTTTCCTGTTGAGTCTTTAATCTCAATTTTTGCTTTGGCTTCAGTTTTACCTGTAATCGTTTGTGTATCCGAACTGAGTACTGCCGTTGGTGTTATCGGAGCAATCATATCCGTCGAATCATTTTTATCATTATTATTGTCGTCATCATCATTCACTGCCAACAAATAAAGACCTTCAGCAGCCAGAGCTATCAGTCCGCCTTTAATCAATTGCGATTTAGTGATCCCAAGATCATCTGCGGGTTCTGATACTGAAGAGACTTGTGTAGGTAACTCTGTCGAAACTTGAGGTACAGCTTGACTTGATGATGTGTAACGAACAAATTTGCCCGAATCATCAAATTCGGCAATCGAGTAGCTACCATCATCATTGCTAAGCGCCAATGTATGCTCACTGGCATTCATTTCATTGTAAAAATCACGAATGATTATTTTCTCGCCATTTTTTAAAGTAATGACTAAATCATCGCCTTGCTTGATGATGGATTTTATACTCTCTTGGTTGATACCTAATTGAATAATAGATGGCTGACTTAATATGACATCCTTGATTTGTCCATCTTGTAAAATGTTTAGGCTCGTCTTTGAAGAAACGATAACTCTTGTCATTATTATACCCACTGATCAATTTTATTTTAAAAACTTTAGATTAATGAATAATTAAGTACTTAATCTGTTCGTTAAAATATCAAATGCAATCATTTAGAATAATCTATTCAAAGCTGAGTTTTGTCATTTTATTTAATTGACCATCAATTAAAATCAGATGTCATAAAACAAAAAACCAGCCGAAGCTGGTTTAAAGATTTCTTTGTTAACTTAGAATTTAGGATCGCGCATTTGAACGAGCGTATTGTTTGCTTTTACTAGAGTATCAGTCATTTTCCCAAGTACTGCTGGAATTAAACTTTCTGCCATTTGCGCTGCTTGTAATCCAAGTTTCTCACCAAATGTCGGGCGTTTGCGAGTATTGATCACGTATACATCATGTTTTGGTAACAAGCTAAGTAAATACTCATCCGAAGTCTGTAACTTATCCACCAAATTTAATGCGAGAGCATCTTCACCATACCAATGCTCACCTGTTGCCACTTTTGAAATATCTAATTGAGGACGATATTTTTCAACAAAGTGCTTGAATAAAGAATGCGTTTGTTGCAATTCTTCTTCAAATTTCGCCTTGCCTTCAGGTGTATTTTCTCCGAACATTGTCACAGTACGTTTATACTCACCAGCCGTATACAATTCAAAATCAACGTTATGTTGTTTTAAAAGACGGTTGAAGTTTGGAACCTGTGCAACCACACCAATTGAACCGACCACAGCAAATGGTGCTGTAATGATTTCATTGGCAATACAAGCCATCATATAGCCACCGCTTGCAGCTACTTTGTCTACACAGATCGTCACATTAAAACCCGCATCACGTAAACGAACTAACTGAGCAGCAGCCAAACCATAACCGTGTACCATTCCACCAGGACTTTCTAAACGAACTACAACGCGGTCGTGCCCTGCTTTTGCGGTTGCTAGAATAAGGGTAATTTCCTCACGAATCGTATCTACAGCAGAGGCTTGTACATCACCTTTGAAATCGAGCACATAAATTTTCTGATCATTTTTTTTACGAATTTTCGCTTCTTTTGCAAGCTGTTGCACCAGTTGTAAAAGTTCCAAACGAGATGCTGTTGTTTGCGCAATTCTTTTTCTTTGCTCATTCACGCGCGCATTTAAATGACTTATACGAATCTCAGCAGGAAATTTAGGTAAATGGAATAACATAAAATAAGTGCTCTTAAGTTCGGCTTTTATCCGTCTAAGATGTGGTCAGTTGAGTTAAAATTCAATAGTGATTTTGAAAAATAGATTCTTTTTCATCTGCCTATACAAAAAAAGAGCCCGAAGGCTCTTCTTTTCACTGTAAAAATATCAACCGAAACGACCTGTAATATATGCTTCAGTTAATTGATGATCTGGCTGAGTAAATATTTTCTCAGTTGAGTTCACTTCGATCAAATCACCTAAATGGAAGTAAGCAGTACGATCAGATACACGAGCTGCTTGTTGCATTGAGTGCGTTACAATGGCAATCGTATATTGCTCAGAAAGTTCAGAAATTAATTCTTCAATCTTCGCAGTTGCAATTGGATCAAGTGCTGAACACGGCTCATCCATTAAGATCACTTCAGGGCTTACTGCGATTGTACGTGCAATACATAAGCGTTGTTGCTGACCACCTGACAAACCTGTTCCTGGCTGACTCAAACGATCTTTCACTTCTTCCCACAGACCAGCTTTACGTAAACTGTTTTCAACGATTTCTTCCAAATCGTATTTATCACGAGCTAAGCCATGTAGCTTAGGACCATAAGCTACGTTATCGAAAATTGATTTAGGAAATGGATTCGGTTTTTGGAATACCATACCAACTTGCGCACGTAGTAGAACCACATCAAGATTTGGATCATAAATATCTTGATTATCTAGAGTGACTTTACCTGTTACGCGACAAGTATCAATCGTATCATTCATGCGATTCAAAGTACGCAAGAAAGTCGATTTACCACATCCTGATGGACCAATAAAAGCAATCACTTCATTTTGATAGATATCAAGATCAATACCTTTAATCGCTTCAGTTTCACCATAGTAAACATGAACATCTTTGGTCATGATTTTTACTTCATTGCTTTTAGGCTTTTTATTTGATGAAGCCGTTTCAAACTGAGAAACAAAAGCAGTATTAGATTGCTGAACTTGTGCTTCAGATGAATTCGATTCTGTTTGCTGTGGATTCACTGACTTATCCTTTTCTAATGCGTTCATAATTTCAATCGTATTCATTGTACTCTCCTCAATTACCAACGCACTTCAAATTTCTTACGTAGCCAAATAGCAAGGCTGTTTAAACCAATCATCAATGCTAGAAGCACAATAATCGCTGCTGCTGTACGTCCTTCAAAGAAGTTACGTAGTTCATTACCTTGCCACAAATATACTTGTACAGGCAATGCTGTTGCTTGATCAAGTGGTGATGTCGGAACACTTGCAACGAAGGCACTCATACCAATCAGGAGTAATGGCGCTGTTTCACCCAATGCGTGTGCTACACCAATAATCGAACCTGTCATAATGCCAGGAAGCGCGAGTGGCAATACATGATGGAAGACTGTTTGTACTTTCGATGCACCTAAACCTAATGCAGCTTGACGGATAGATGGTGGTACTGCCTTCAATGATGCACGTGTGGTAATGATTACAGTTGGCAGTGTCATTAGACTTAAAACCAAACCACCCACCAACGGAGCTGAAAGTGGCAGTTGCATCCATCCGATAAAGATAGCAGCACCTAACAAACCAAACACAATCGAAGGAACAGCAGCCAAGTTATTAATATTTACTTCGATGATGTCTGTCATCATATTCTTCGGCGCAAATTCTTCCAAGTAAATGGCACTTGCAACCCCAATTGGAATAGAGATCACGATCACGATGAGCATCATGAACAATGAACCCATGAATGCACCAGCCAAACCACTGATTGCAGGAGAACTACGAGAGTCAGGGCTAACAAATAAGTTGGTATTAAACGTACTTTCAATGATCCCTTTTGCTTCTAACTGATCAGCGAGTTGACGTACTTCTGGATCAAGTTGTTGCTGATCATCAGGCAATGAACGATCAATATTTCCAGATAACCATACATCGACATTGGCATCTGCCAAGAATTTAAGTTCTTGCTTAGTGCCAATTAATGCTGGATTTGCAAGAACCATATCACGTAAACGGTATGCTTCAGAGCTAGTATACATACCAGTCAAATAATCACGTTGCGACTCAAGTGCTGGGTCTTTAGCAACAATACCATTTACGATCAATGCATCCCAATCCACCATACCCATTTCAGTTTGCCAAGCAACAAAGCGCTCTTCAAAATGAGCTGGCGATTCACCCGCAGTTGGTTTTGGTTTCGGTCCTGCATTAATGATCGTAGGATCAAAATAAACAGGAACAGTCATACTACTCTGCCAGAAAGCTGGTAAGCCTCTCGCTAAAATACTTCCGAATAGTAAAGCAACAAATGCCAAACCAATCACGACTGCAGAGAAACCACCCAAGCGGAACATTTTTTCTTTGCGATGACGTTTTGCCAACGAGCTTTGGATAACTTTTTTGCGCTGTTCACGTTGTTCAGCAGCCACTTGAGGATCAAACGCATTTGGATCCAAAGGAGATGTCTTTGATGAACTCATTCGTATTGCTCACGATATTTGCGCACGATATACAGTGCAATAATGTTTAGACCCAAAGTAATCACAAACAACGTTAAACCTAGGGCAAATGCAACCAATGCTTGTGGACTTGCGAAATCTGTATCGCCAGTTAACTGTTTTACAATCGTTACCGTCACTGTTGAAACCGCTTCTAATGGGTTTGCATGCAGTAATGGACTATTCCCTGCTGCGAGTACCACAATCATGGTCTCACCAACAGCACGAGAAACAGCAAGTAAAAATGCGCCTGTAATACCAGGAAGTGCAGCAGGTAAAACAACTTGTCTAATCGTTTCAGATTTTGTAGCACCCAAACCTAAAGAACCATCACGGAGTGAACGTGGAACTTGAGTAATGATGTCATCTGATAATGATGATACGAATGGGATAATCATAATTCCCATAACAAAGCCAGCAGTCAAAGCACTTGTCGCATTGATATTGATACCAACACTTTCACCTACCATTTTAAAGAATGGTCCGATGACCATAAGTGCAAATACACCGTAAACAATAGTAGGAATACCTGCTAATACTTCTATAATTGGTTTTGCCCAAGCACGCAGCTTTGGAGATGCATATTCTGCCAAGTAAATTGCAATCATTAAGCCAATCGGAACCGCAACAAGTAATGCGATACCACTGACCATTAATGTCCCCCAAAGTAATGGCAAAATACCATAACTGCCTTCAGCATTTCCTGTTGTGCTGAAACCTGGGTTCCATTCTGTACCGAAGAAGAAATCAGTAGGACTGACAAATTTAAAGAAATGTAATGCTTCTGTCAGCATCGAAAGAACGATACCAATAGTTGTTAAAATCGCAACACCAGAACATAGAATCAAGGCAACGTTAATTGTTTTTTCAACCTGATTTCGTGCACGATATTGCTCACTAACTTTACGCTTTGCCCAAACTAAACCAGCTAACGCGACACTGATAACTACAGCTAACTTAGCAAAAGTCCCAATCGTTTGAAATTTTGCTAATTGTTGTGCAGCAGCAACTTCATAAGCCGCAGCTTGATCCGTGACACCAAAACCTGAAGCAATGGCTTGAACACGATCAATTAATACATCACGCCCTGCTTCATCTAAAGTTGCACTGACGGATGCTGGGATATTATTAAAAATAATATGTTGTAAAACACTCGGCTCAACCAAGTTCCAAATTATCAAAATTAAAAAAGCAGGAATACCACACCACAAGGCAACCAAAGCCCCGTAATACACAGGACGAGAATGTAGTGCTACTGAGTTATTCCCCTTACCTGCTAGGTTACGGCTTTTGCTCAGCCCGATTTGATATGCGATTGCCACAAGGGCTAATAACACACCGATAAGTAGCAGATTCATGTAATCTCCACTGTTTTCTCAATTTTCATCATTTGAAAAAACTTAGCTAGACAAAAAGGCCGATGAACCTAAGTCTCACCAGCCTCCGTTATTAAGTAAACTTATTTAACTGTTTTACCAGCTTTAAAATCAGCAAGGATTTTTGCACGTTCTTTGTCATTCAATGCGATCAAACCAGCTTTTTCTAACTTAGAGCCTTTACCAGATACTTTCTTGTTTAAGAAGTATTCTACGTATTGTGGTAAACCTTTGATTGACTTCAAGTGTTCGCCTTTCACATAGAAGAACAATGGGCGAGAAACTGGGTACTGACCACTTAAAATTGTCTTCTCAGAAGGAACAACGTTGTTTACAGTTGCAACACGTAACTTGTCACGGTTCAAGTCATAGAAGCCAAGACCAAATACACCTACAGCGCTTGGTGAAGTCTTTAAGCGAGCAAGAGTTTCTGTATAGTCACCAGCGATTTCGATTACGCGACCATCTTTACGGAATGTAGAGCACGCTTTTTTCTGAGCTTCTTTGTCTAAGTTTTTGAAGTAATCATAAGCTTCACAACCTGCTTCAACCATTTTCTCTTGGAATACTTCACGAGTACCGTGGTTAGATGCAGGAATAACTAAAGTAATCGGCTCATTTGGTAAAGATTTATCAATTTGGTTCCAAGTTGTATATGGGTTTGGAACTAATTTACCATTTGAAGGTAATTGAGCAGATAATGCTGTGAATACGTGATAAGGTTTTAATTTATACGCAGCTTTTTTTACATTTGATGCAAATACGATACCGTCATAACCAATTTTGATTTCTTGGATTTGGTTTACGCCAGCTTTTTTACATGCAGCGATTTCAGTATCTTTGATAGCACGTGAAGAGTTCGCGATATCAATTGTGTTGTCGCCAACACCTTGACAGAATTGTTTCAAACCACCTGAAGAACCGCCTGAACCAACAACTGGTGCTTTGAATTGTGGGAAAGTATTACCAAATTCTTCTGCAACAATACTTGCATAAGGTAATACAGTTGATGAACCAGCAATTTGAATCGTATCACGAGCTGCGTTAGCAGTTCCTGCTACAGTTGCCCCAGATACAGCTAATGCAAGTGCGATATAACGTGGATTTAAGCGCATTCTGTCTTCTCTCATTTATACAATTTGATTTACAACTCTTTTAACTTCAAGTGTTGTACTTTGGTTAACTGCATTTTGATCAGATAATATGACAAATAGGTTACAACTTTGTGACTCTTTGATGATAATTGATGTGATGTGTGATAATTAATTAAATATTTATCAATATCAATTATATAAACGAATAATTTTATTGTTAAAAAATTGCTATTTTCAGCAGAGCTGCAATATTTCATTGAATTATTACACCCTCTGCTCGATTTTTAAAGGAAATATGCATCCATTAATTGAAAAAATATTGCGACTAAGATTTAAAGCATTTTTCCCACTCTAAAATAGTATGACAATTTTATTAATTCAAATATGGTCTAAAAACCAAACAATTCCAACATTTTTGAATTTAAAAGTATGTTTTTAGATTTCTTTAAACTCATCGAATGATCAAAAAATAGTACATTTAAATAAAGACTGTGTTCTAAAAAAATCAACAATCTATTCAGTTTATTGAAATTTCTTAGAACGGTGTATTGATCTATATTCATTTTAAATGAATAGAAAACTGAGATCATGAATACCAAAGCCATTGCGACATTTAACCCAGATTTACCGATCCATATGACCTTTCCTGAGCATGACTGGCACTTGCTTTCCCAACACTGGTATCCGATTGCCTTAGCACGTGATATTACAGAACAGCCAACTGCTACAATGCTATTGGATATGCCATTAGTAATTTATAAAATAGCCGATCAAGTTATTGTTGCAAAGGATGCTTGTCCTCACCGTGGTGTTCCTCTAAGTCTAGGGCGTAATGATGGTCTTGGAGTAGTTTGTCGCTATCATGGTTTACGTTTTGGCGAAGATGGAAAATGCAATCGAATTCCTACGTACCCAGAGCATAAAATATCTGATCGCTTCCATTTAAAAACATATGCTGCTGCTGAAAAATATGGGTTGATCTGGTGTTGCTTAACCGCTCCATTAAATGAAAAACCCAATATTCCACATATGCCCTATTGGGATGATTCAAATTTTCAACAACTGGTTTGTCCATTTGTAGATTTAAATTGTTTTGCTGGTCGTCAGCTAGAAGGCTTCATTGATGTGGCTCATTTTGCTTGGGTACATCCTGATACTTTTGGTGATCCTGACAATGTTGAAGTTCCTGATTACATAACAACCGAGACCAATTATGGTTTTGATGCAGACTATCTCAGCAGTGTTGGTCGTTATCCAATTGGGATTGACCAACGTGGCAAAGAAGGTTTTCAATGGCTAAGACATTTCGAAATCAGTCTTCCTTTCACTGCAACACTAACGATCCATTTTCCCCACAATAGTAAGCAAGTAATTATGAATGCAGCGAGTCCTGTATCTGCTCGTCAAACGCGCTTATTTGCTCCAATCTGTCGGAATTATGATAAATATCTCCCTGTTGAAGATGCTTATAAATTTAACTTAGCTATATTTGAAGAAGACAGACTAATTGTCGAGACGCAAAAACCTAAATATCTTCCATTAGATCTTTCTATGGAAGCTCATTTTCCAGCCGATCGCAGTTCAAGCATGTATCGAAAACTATTGCGAAAAATGGGATTCAGTCCAATTTTTGCAGCTTAATATTACTTTATATAAATTTATAAATAAAAAAGAGGTCTTTCAAAGACCTCTTTTTTATTGGCATATCAAATTAAATTGCAATTAATCGATCGCAGGAACATAAGTACCAGCAACGATTGCATCTTTAATACGATCAGCTTCTGCAAGCACAAGTGCAAGAAGATTTTGAACGTTTTCAAGCGTTGCAACTGGACTTAAAGTTGTCATTTTCAATGATTGAACCTGACCAACTTTAGTCACACCAATATTCGCCTCACCACGTGCAAATAATTCATCTGCAACATTTTGGTTCAAACTATCGATAAACTCAGTTGGATAGCCTTCTGGAACAACACGGAACAGAACAGAAGCAAATTGTGGTTCAACCAACAATTCTAGACCTGCGGTTGCTTTGATATAGTCTGCAACTTCACGTGTTAATTTCACACCATGGTCGATCATTGAACCATAAAGCTCTTCACCTAATGCTTCAACCGTCATCCACAATTTCAATGCATCAAAACGACGAGTCGTTTGCAATGATTTAGACACAAGGTTAGGTACACCATGCTCTTCATCATAAGCAGAGTTTAAATACTCAGCTTCATAATGCATAAAGCGATAGTTAGCCTCGTCTTTCAACAAGAAAGCGCCACAACTAATGCTTTGGAAATAATGCTTATGGAAATCAAGTGTGATTGAGTCTGACAATTCAATTCCATCAAGCATTGCACGATGATCATTAGAAAGAATCAGCGCACCACCCCAAGCAGCATCAATATGCATCCAAGAACCAAATTTATTGGTAATTTCACGGATTTTCTTGAGTGGATCGATTGCACCAGCATCTGTCGTACCCGCTGTAGCAACAACACAAGCAACAATTTTGCCTTCAGACTGAAGATGTGCCATGGTTTTTTCGAGTGCATCGACATCCATTTGCGCATTTTCATTGACAGGAACAGTCACGACCGACTGGAAGCCCATCCCCATCATTGCCATATTCTTTTGCACAGAGAAGTGTGCATTTTCAGAACAAATGACTTTGACGTTTTTCATTGCTTCTGCAGGAATACCATCACGCTGAACAGACCATGGATTACCATTTTCATCTTTCCAGTTTTTCGAGATACACCAGTCACGTGCAAGCAATACACCCATCAAGTTAGACTGTGTTCCACCCGAAGTGAATACACCTGCTTGACCTGCGCCATAGCCCACTTTTTGGCGTAACCAATCAATAAGCTGAACTTCCATCAATGAACCCGCTGGGCTTTGATCCCATGAATCCATAGATTGGTTCGTTGCATTGATTAACACTTCCGCAATTTGGCTCATCACCATCGTTGGGCAATGCAAATGTGCAAGTGAGTGTGGATGATGTACTTTTAAACTTTTGTTGAGGAAAAGCTCAACCATACGTTGTAATGATTGTTGTACACCTAAACCTTCTTTTGATGGATTAAAAGAAATTGCTGCTCGCAAATCTTTAATGCTTCCACCTGTGTACATTTTATCATTTTGCAACCATGCTGAAACGGCTTTAACCGCTTCGCCCATTGCTGACTGATAGTCAGCAATGGATTGTGCATCATTGCAGAGTAACGCTTTACGATGTTCTGCAAAATCAACCATGGATTAGCCTCGTACTGCTTTTAAAGCTTCTGCAATCGCTTTTTTGAAGCGTGCAACTACTTCAACACATTCGTCTTGATTGATGATAAGTGGGCAAAGTAAACGAATTACAGTACCGTTACGACCACCTTTCTCTAGTAAAAGTTTATTGTTGAAACAAGCGGTTTGAATTGCCGCAGCTAATTGTGCATCAGCAGGAAGTGAACCCATATGATCAGCTGGTTTACGCTCATCAACGATTTCAACGCCGATCATCAAACCACGACCACGGACATTACCAATACATGGGAACTCTTGAGCTAACTTTTTGAATTCAGCTTGTAAGAAGTCACCACGCTGTTGCGCATTTTGAGCAAGGTTTTGTTCAGAAATAGTTTTTAGAACCATTAAACCTGTACCCATTGCCAACTGGTTGCCACGGAAAGTACCCGTGTGACCTGCTGGCTGCCAAGCATCAAACTTACGCTTAATACCAAGCACGGCTAATGGTAAACCACCACCTACAGCTTTTGACATCACCACAACATCAGGCTCGATACCGGCATGTTCAAAGGCAAACATTTTACCTGAACGTGCAAAACCAGCTTGAACTTCGTCCAAAATTAAAACGATGTTGTGCTTTTCAGTCACTTCACGAATTTTTTGTAACCACTTAACAGGTGCAGTTACGACACCGCCTTCACCTTGAATTGCTTCAAGAATCACAGCAGCAGGTTTCGTTACACCACTTTCAACGTCTTCGATGAAATTTTCAAAGAAGTAAGTCAAAGCATCAACACCCGCTTCACCACCTAAACCAAGTGGGCAACGATATTCATGTGGATATGGCATAAACTGAACGCCAGGCATAAGACCATTCACGGCATTTTTAGCACTCAAGTTACCTGTCATCGACAGTGAACCATGAGTCATACCGTGGTATCCACCTGAAAAACTGATCACAGAACTACGACCAGTATATGTTTTAGCAAGTTTAATCGCCGCTTCTGTAGCATCTGCACCAGATGGTCCACAGAACTGTAAGCAATATTCTTCTTTACCGCCTGGCAAGTAAGCCAAAAGTGCTTCAGTAAAAGCATCTTTTAAAGGAGTCGTTAAGTCTAAAGTATGCAAAGGCAAGCCACTTGCCAATGTATCTTGAATACTTTGAATCACCGCAGGATGATTATGACCTAAAGCCAATGTTCCTGCCCCAGCTAAACAGTCGAGGTATTGAGTACCCTCAACATCTGTAACCCAGCAGCCCTGTGCTTTCGCTATCGCTAACGGTAATTTACGTGGATAACTACGAACATTTGATTCCATCTGACTTTGGCGAGTCAAATAATATTCGTTGGATGCATTAGCGGCAGGGTTTACGGAAGTAACGCTCATATCGAATTACCATCTCTGATATGGGTAAAAGAAATAAGTCTGGTGACTTGCGGTCGTTTGACTCGGTGCTTTTTAGAATCTAGTGCAGACAAAATGTTTTATATCTTTCAACTAGGTGCGAGATGATACCTAATTTTGAAATAAAATAAACTCTTTTTATGCCTGACATTCATCTAATATTATTGAAAAAATGTTTCTTTCAATTAACTATGATGAATTATCATCATACTATGTGACAAGCGAAAGAAAGTATGCTTTTTTTATCTACATATTAATTTTTAGATAAATGGTCAAAATCACCATCATAACTATTTATTATTTAAATACTTTTATTTAATTTTCTTATTGCAAAACATCTCAAATTTATTACAAAGACACCACAAAATCTGCAGAAGTTCAACATCAGTTCTTTTTAATATGAAAGTTGTAAAAATAATTTGTTAATCGTCACTTTAAGGAAAAATTTATGCGTACTTTAGCACTCGCTTCGATGATGTTAGGTGCAGCTCTCAGTTCAAGCGCATTTGCCCAAGATTCCAACCAATTAAACTATAATATCGTCAATATCCAAGCTGATGCATCACGCCAAGTTGCCAATGATCAAATGCAGGCAGTTCTGTACATCGAAAAGAGTCATAAGCAACCTGCCGAACTCTCCAATCAAATCAATCAACTGATGAATCAAGCTCAAGCTCTTTCTCGGAAATATCCTCAAGTCAAAGTCGAAACGGGTGCTCAAAGCACTTATCCTGTTTATGACAATGACAACAATAAATTAAAAGAATGGCGTGCCCGTGCAGAAATCCAGTTAGAAAGTAAGGACTTCAAAGCGGCAAGTCAGTTAATCAGTGAACTGCAACAAAATTTTCAAACTCAATCTATTAACTTTACCGTCTCTGATGAGCAACGAAAGAAAGTTGAAAATGAGTTAATGATCGAGGCTTCTAAAAACTTTCAACAGCGTGCTCAATCAATCACGCAAGCGTGGAACAAAGCACAATATAATCTTGTCAGTTTAAATTTAAATACGAGCAATTACTTCCCTCAACCCATGATGCGTGGTGGAGTTGCAAAATTTGCAATGGCAGAAGCTGCTCCTGCTCAAGATATGGCTGCGGGTGAGTCAAAAATTATCGTAAATGCTAATGGTTCGATTCAATTCAAATAATTTGAATGGGCATAAATACAAGAAAAGGCATGTAATATGCCTTTTCTTCACTCTATCTCAGCTAAATTTTGTAAAGAATCCCATGCAGCTTTAGCCAACAATTCTCGATAAATTTTCGGATTAGTATCAACCTTTTCAAACAAACAAGCACGGCAATAGTTTTCTGTTGCACCAATCACTAAAGACATCATTAACTCTGCTGGAGCTGATTTCAATAAAGATGCTTCAGAATACTGTGAAATGTAGTTGCGTAGCGTTTTATTTCGGAGCTTATTCTTTTCAATTAGAACCGAACGGTGTTCACCTTTCATCACACTGTAATGTGCAAGTAATAAAAATTTAGCGAACTCTGGCTGATCAGCAACCCAATCAACATAACTATAAATCAAGCTATAGATCAGTTCTTTTAAAGATTGCGTCTGCTCTAAGTATTGATCTCTTAATCTTGATTGATCATCTAAAGCTGCAAACATTAAAGCGGCAATTACACCCTCTTTATTTTTGAAATGATGATAGATCCCTCCTACACTGCTGTCTGAACGTTCTCTAATCATCTCAATGCTAGTGGCATCTAATCCAAACTCTAAAAAACACGATAACGCATCAAATAATATTTGACGCTTTAATAAAGATCTTCGTTGAGGATACAACCTTTCTAATAATTGTTGAGCCGTTTGCATATTCAATTTGAGTTCACCGATTGTCGGAACTATTGTGAATGACTTGACCATAACTTGTAAACAGAATTATATTCTGTAAAAGAATTAAATTCTGTTTTCATCAAGGTAATTTAACATAGCTTCAACTCTAGAATTGTGGAACAAAGCTTCTGCTTTACCCGCAGGCAAATGGACATTTACACGCATGCTTTGCCTAAAAGCACCATATTTCAGTAGTATTTCTCCGCTATTTGAAGAACTAAAGCCGAATTCGTGCAAAATTTCGATTAAGAAAAAACGTTCAGTGCTCAACCATATAGGAACTGTACACGCGATCGCGATGTGTAATATGGCTGAACTTGCTGGAGGAACAATGACAGAAGTTACCGTTCCTGCAACACATCGTTGGATTCCTAAAGGAATGACTGTTGAATATTTGAAAAAAGCAGAAACTGATTTGATCGCAATTGCCTCACCTGTTGAACAAAATTATGATTGGGATAAAGCAGGTGAATATCTTGTCAATGTCGATGTTTTCGACAAAGCCAATGAAAAAGTTTTCCACGCAAAAATTACAATGTGGATTTCTAAAAAGAAATAAAAAAAGCCCCGATATAAAAACATATCGGGGCTTTTTTTGAATCAGAGATTACTTTTTAAAAGGTAATGCATATTTGAAGATACGTCCCACAACTTCGCCGAATTGCTTTACAAAGCTTGCGTTGTTGTAATTCAAACCATATTTTTTACATACCGCTTCAACTTTAGGTGCGATTTCACGGTAACGGCGTGCTGGAATATCAGGAAATAAGTGGTGCTCAATTTGATGACTCAAATGACCCGTCAAAATATGAAAAGCCTCCGATCCTGTTAAATTTGACGAACCGCGTATTTGTCGCATATACCAATGACCACGGCTTTCATTTTGTAAAACTGCTTTAGGGAAAACTTCTGCATCCTTAGTAAAATGTCCGCAGAAAATAATACTGAATGTCCAGATATTACGAAGACCATTGGCAACAAGATTACCCGTGAAAACAGGAATCGCCGATGGACCCGCGATCAATGGAAAGAAAACATAATCTTTAAACAGTTGCTTCGCGATTTTCTTTTGCACAGGTTTCCATTCCTGCTTAAACTCGTCCATGGTCTTACGCTTGTAGACAACTTTACCTAATTCAAGATTTTGAATCGCAACACCCCATTGGAACAATAGGCTAAATGGCACGATATAAATTGGTTGAATTAAAGTAAATTTAGTCCAACGTTGTTCTGGAAATAAACGAAATACCCCATAACCCACATCATCATCCATTCCCTTAACATTGGTATAAGTATGATGCTTATAATTATGAGTTTGACGCCAGTTATCCGACGTCCCAACTGTATCCCACTCGTAGGTTTGACCGTTAAATTTTGGATCATTCATCCAGTCATATTGTCCATGCATCACATTATGACCTAATTCCATATTTTCCATGATTTTGGCATAGCCCAATAAGCCAGTACCTAATAGCCAAGCTGGTGGAAACCATCCAGCAAAGAGTAATGCACGACCTAAGAAACTACTATATCGAATAGACGCATAAACTCGACGAATATACTTCGCGTCTTTCTCGCCTAAATCATTCAGTACTTCTTGTTTGATTTGGTCTAATTCACGGGCAAAAGCATCTAACTCAGCAGCAGTTAAATCACGGTTTTTTGGATTTTTAAAATATTGAACTTTAACAGACATGTTCATAATCTTTATCTCTCTTATAGATCAATCACAAGATCTGATTGAGCTGAATTCACACAAATTTTTAATAACTGAGTCGGTTCTTGATTTGCAGCACCATTCAGCAAGTTCTTTGTCGCACCTTGGGCTTTAGTACAAGCACATTTGTTGCAAATTCCCATACGACAACCATGATTTGGCTTGATACCTTGCTGTTCTAAGCTCGATAAAATCGACTGACCTTTAGGAATGGCGACTGTTTTATTGGACTTAGTCAACGTGACATTAATGAAGCCAATATCTGTTTGCTCAGCACTAAATTGACTTAAGCTAAAAGCCTCAGTCTGTACGACGGCAGCCTCAACAAATAAAGATTCTGCTGTTGAAGCAAATCCTGAGGGACCACATGCGTAAACGGTAATTTCATTTAACGCACCCAAAGTTTCGACATGATTTTGGTTTAGGCGTTGATCTTGTTCTTGGGTATAGAAAATCTGATAACTGAAATTTGGAAAGTTTTCTGCGATCTCTTTTAAATAATCTGTGTATGCAGCGTCCTGATGAGTTTTGACCCAGTACATAAGTTGTACAGGTGTTTTGTTCAATTGCTTGGTCTGACTCAAACTTTCGATCAAGCTCAACATCGGTGTAATACCACTGCCCGCAGCGAGTAAAAGTAACTTTGGTGTCTGAATACTCTGTTGCATATCACCATATGGTTGTCCCAAACGGAGGATATCTCCAACTTGGCTTTTTTCGACCAACCATGAACTGACCAAACCTTGATCAACTTTTTTGACTGTTAAGCACAGATGATCAGCATCTAACTGCATCAGACTATATGTCCGTTCGTAATGACGACCTGCAATTTCAACCGTCACAGGATGGTGTTGCCCTGCAAGTCCACGTGCTACATGACGATTACATTCTAAAATAAGGCTAACTGTATCTTTTGCTACAACTTGTTTTTTTACGACTCGTGCTAGGGACTGATTGATTGACCATAAAGGATTAACTTTTTGCAACCAAAAATCAGCATCGTGATGTGCTATTACGCTTTGAACCAATGAATTAAATAATGAAGTTCTCTTTTGGAGTGCTTGCATGATCGGGAACTCTGATCGTTTTTTAATTATTATACATATGTATATATATTTGTATATACACTCGTATAAAAATTTACATTTCACAAGTCTTTGTACAACAGCTATAATCCTGACTAGCTAACTTATATTTTGAAAACAATGGTTCATTCTTCTTTTTTACCGCTTGGCAATGACACAGTAAATGAACAAGATGTCATCCAAATGAAATCTCAAGTACGTTCGGTTGGTAGAAAAGCAACGATTACGCGTGAGGAATTGTTCCAAGCCACCTTAAACTTGATCGGTCCTCAAAAAAGTATCGCTTCTCTTAGTCTGCGTGAGATAGCCCGTGAAGCAGGGATTGCACCAAATAGCTTTTATCGTCATTTCAAAGACATTGATGAACTTGCGATTGCATTGATAGACCGCTCTGGTTTGGTATTGCGCCGTATCATTCGTGAAGCTCGACTGCAAGCCTCTAAACAACAAAGTATTATTCGCAGTTCTGTTGAAGTCTTTATCCAGCAATTGGATGCAGATGAAGGCAACTTAAGTTTATTGTTGCGTGAAGGCTATACAGGTTCAACCTCCTACAAAGCTGCTGTTGATCGCCAACTCAATTTTTTCCAACAAGAACTCCAAGAAGATTTAATCCGCTTAGAACAAATGAATAATGGCAAAATTAGTCATGCTGATATTGCCGCGAAAGCGATTACACAACTCGTATTTAATATGGGTGCAAAAGTTATTGAGATACCTGCTGAACAGCGCACCGAAGTTGCTGAACAAACCATGATTATGATTCGTATGATCTTGGAAGGTGCACGTCATTTAGATGAATCAAGTATTCGATAATACTTGTTCATCACTGCACGACAAGCCGCTTCGCCTCATCGGGTGAAATCTCAGTATTAAAGCGAATTTGCTCTTCAATAATTTCTACAGGAATAAATCGAACCTGCACGACAGTCGGATTACTTCGATCATCTGCTGCCATCATCTGATTCAGTTGCTTGATTTGACTGAGCGTAGGTACCGTATCCCCTCGCACGACAACTCGAATTAAGGTGTATTGCTTTTGCTGCTCGAACTGAATAGTGTCAATAATATTATTTTTTTGATTTAGTAATTGCTCAATCGCAGTTTTAGATTTAGTTTCATACATTTGTTTTTGCAACATATGTATGAAATTAGCAGATAAATAAATTGCGAGTATCAAAAGGAAAATTAAGCTGATTGCATTTCTTTTGATAAATTCCAAAACATTACTTTGTACTTGTTCATTTGAACCACGTCTGAAACCTGCAATCCACAACACGAGTGAAGAACTAATCTGAATAGCAACCATATTGGTTAAAGCCAATAAAAATGCATTTGCTGAATGACGTAATTCCGCATGGGCTAACAATATGCCACTTGCCACTAATGGTGGAACCAATGCAGTCGCCACAGCAACACCAACCACCGCTACAGACAATCTTGGTGAAATTGAAGCAAACGCCCCTGCTGCACCGCCTGCTAAGGCAATCATCAAATCAATTACTGTCGGCTGAGTTCGAGATAAAATTTCACTGGTTAAAGGCATATTGAAGTTAATCAAACCCAATACGACACCAATACTAAAAATCATCACCACGCCCAGTGCTAGGGTTTTCAGAGCGGTTTGTAATAGAATCCACCGATTATCAATAAATGCTAGTGCAATGCCTGAAATGGGTCCCAACATCATTGCAACCAGCATTGCTCCTATTACAACTGCGGCTGAGTCTGCCAACAATCCATAACCAGCAATCACTGCAGCTAAGGCATTCATAATAAAATACGTTTTGGTTGGTAAAGCATCTGCCTGAATATTTAGTCGTACATGCTTGTGATCAATTTTCCTAGAATTTTCTCTTAAGGCTTGTTTATATCTAAGCTTTTCCTTTAAACGTTCTATATGAGCCTGTTCAGGATGATCATTAATGACGATTGTAGGTCTATCTTTTTCATTTTCCATTGTTTTTATACTCATCTCATAAACAGAAGTTTCATGCAAAGTCCTAATTTACTTTTTGGTTGATTATTTAAATCATGCTTAGTTCAACCTTACTCTAACACCATGTAATTACAATAGAAAAAATATTTAAACTCACCATAATTTACAAAAGGGTTAAGAATTAAAACACTCCTTCTGCACAGCGCGGGTTAAGCTGAAACTTGAAATAGATCATTCGTTTAATTCATCAAATTTCACATACAATAATTGAATGAGGTAACTATGAATTCTTCAGCAGCTCTAAAAGTATATACACGTAATAATTTAGATGATTCTATTAAAGAAGCAACGGTCAAAATTCTAAATCAAATTCTTGCGAATCTGATTGATTTATCACTACTTACTAAACAAGCACATTGGAATATGCGTGGTAGTAATTTTATTGCAGTCCATGAAATGTTAGATATGTTCCGCACCTCAATCATTACCCATCTAGACAATGTCGCTGAGCGTGCTGTGCAAATTGGTGGAACAGCTTTCGGTACAACCCAAACAGTTGCTGAAAGTTCACATCTTAAACCGTATCCTGTCGCGATTCATGCTGTACAAGACCATTTGAAAGAATTGGCAGATCGTTATGGTGTAGTCGCAAATCACCTTCGTGATACGATCGAAGATATTAAAGACCCAATTTCTGAAGATATTATTCATGCAGCTTTAGAAGACTTAGATCAGTATTTATGGTTCTTAGAAGCCAATATTGACCAAAACTAAGTTTAGTTTATTCAAGACGAAAAAAGAGGACAATTCAGTCCTCTTTTTTATTAGCGCTAATTATGGTTTAACCACAACCAGTACCTGAATCGCTTCTGGGGTAACAGAAAGTCCATCAAGTAGTCCTAAACCTTCTTTTTGGAATTTTTGTAAGCGCTCAATTTCATCTTGGCGAATACTTGGATTGAATTGCTTCAGATAAGTTAAACGGTCAATTTCATATTGCCATTTACTACTGTAATGCTCTTTCGCTTGCTGCATCAATTCAGGTAACGATGTTTTAGCAATATCCAAAGCTTGAGCATAACGTGTCTCAATCACATCACGGCGCGCTTTCACCACCTGACGGCAGCTATTACCATCTAAATGGTGCAAGTATGGACGTAAAATACTTGGATCAATCTTGGCAGATAAATCTTGACCATTTTCGCTCAATAAAACACGGATCAACTGCTTTGGAAGGCTTGATGGTAAGTTCAGGGCTTTTGGTGCAACCACATCCACCTTAAACCAAACTTCCAACAGAACTGAACCTTGTTTTAATGCATTTGATTTTAACAACGCAACATTGGTACTACCAAATGATTGTGTGCGGATCATTTCCATCACACTTTCAATAAATGGATGCTCAAGTGTCAAATACTGCGCATCTTCACGAATCTGAGCCTGATCACGGTAGAAAGTCGCTGTCATACCTTCTTCGTCTAAGGTCAAACCTTGAACTTGCATTTGATCAGTAGGCTTGATGATTACAGTACCATTGCTTTGCTCATCAAAATCGATATTGGTAGATGACATAAAACGTTTAACAAACATCGGCAAAGTCGTATTGTCATCATAATCTTCGAGTGCTTGTACAATACCTTGTGCAACCACTGGACGACATGAATTGTATTCTAGCAATCTGTCGCGACCAGCTTGTAATTCAGCTTCCAAAGCTTGACGTTGTACATTCACCTCTTCAAGTAAATCTTCAAAAGTCTGACCTTGATCAGCAAGCAAACAATCTTTCAACTCAACAATAAAGTTCTCTTGCAAGGTTTGCGCAGTTGGAGAGATATTGCTGAAAATATTAAGTGCTTCGTTGTACCAACGGAACATACGCTCTTGAGCGGTGCCTACCAAATATGGCACATGAATTTGGATACGGTTTTCTTGACCAATACGATCTAGTCGACCAATACGCTGTTCGAGCACATCAGGGTTTGCAGGCAAATCAAATAAAATTAAATCACTGGCAAACTGGAAGTTACGCCCTTCTGAACCAATTTCAGAGCACAGTAAAATCTGAGCACCATAACTATCTTCAGCAAAATATGCGGCGGCTTGGTCACGCTCTAATAAGCTCATGCCCTCATGGAACATTGCTGTACGAATACCTGCATGTAAACGTAGGGCATTTTCTAAAGCTTCAACTACAGGTCCACTACGTGCGATCAACAATACTTTTTTGTGCTTGAGATCTTTACGCAGTACTTCCATCAACCACGGCACACGAGGATCGGTTTCCATCCAAGAACCATCGAGCTGTCCCTCTTCAGGCCACATTTGTTCTCGCATTTTGCCGTCAAAAGACCAGTCTTCTGGTGCAGGCAATGGTGCAGGTTGACAGTCACGACCTGGGAAACCTTGAATCGCTTCACGCGTGTTACGGAATAAAATACGACCTGTACCATGACGGTCTAATAACTCATGGATCGCTCGCATACGCTGTTCTGGCTGATCATCAATACGATGACCCAATAGGCCATCTAGTACGACCAAATGCTCTTCAGTCAATGCCTCATCAGACATCAATACTTCTGCTATTTTCGCAGTATGCTGATATTGTTCTTCTTCGTCGAGGAAGCGATCTAAACTGCTAAAACGTTGTGGATCCAGTAAACGAAGTCGCGCAAAGTGACTTTCTACACCTAGTTGCTCTGGTGTGGCAGTAAGCAAAAGCACACCTGCTGTTTGTTCAGCGAGTTCTTCTACTAAATCATACCGATCATTACCGCCGTCTTCTTCACTCCACATTAAGTGATGTGCTTCATCTACGACGAGTAAGTCAAAGCCAGCTTCTACGGCTTGCTCACGTAAGTCTTCATGGTCAACCATCAAATCAACACTGGCAATAATACATTGCTCAGTTAAAAATGGATTGAGATCAGGATCGTGTTCTTTGATCGAAGCAGTACGTGTTAAATCGAAAAGTGAAAATTGCAAATTGAAACGACGGCGCATTTCAATCATCCATTGATACTGCAATGAATCAGGAACCAAAATCAGAATACGTTCTGAGCGACCCGTTTTTAATTGTTGATGGATGATTAAACCAGCTTCAATGGTTTTACCTAGCCCCACTTCATCTGCTAACAAAACACGTGGGGCAAAACGCTTACCGACTTCGTGAGCGATATAAAGTTGATGTGGAATCAATCCAACACGAGCACCAAGGAAACCACGTAAAGGACTAGTATGCATTTGCGCTTGTAATAGCATCGCTTCGATACGAAGGTCATACCATTCTTTATAATCAATTTGACTAGCAAGCAAACGCTCTAAAGGTTTTGAAAGCTGAATTTGCGCACCAATACGTGTTTCATTCAATGATTTTCGTTCTTGCTCGCCATTTTCTAAAGTACGAACAACATCATAACGAAGCACTCCATGACGATCTTCGATTGCTTCAACAATCCATTTTGAGCCTTCTTGATCTTGCACTTCATCGTTTACATTGAAAATGATACGAGATAAAGGTGCATTGTTACGTGCATACACACGTGTTTCATCACTTTTGGGGAATAAAATGCTGATAGAACGTTCATCCACATCAATAAGAACGCCTAAACCTAGTTCAGTTTCTGTATCTGATAACCAACGTTGACCAATAGCAAACTGCTGCAATTTTTCCACCTTTATCTCAAGTTAGCCTACATATTGTAGTGCCTAATTCAACGAAGAATTAATGCATTTTATGTAGTTTTCAACGATATGTATTTTGACACAAAGCGCGTTCAGATAGCGCGCATCACATCATGTTTCATAAAAAAGTTTTGGGCTAAAACGGTACAGGACAATTGAATGTCAACTGCTGAGCTGTTTTAGGATGAGTGAAGCTTAGTTCTGTCGCATGTAAACACAAACGATCATAAAGCTGTTGTTGTTCTGGCGTAGCGTACAAAGTATCACCTAAGATCGGGTGACCTAAATACTGCATATGCACACGAAGCTGATGCGAACGACCTGTAATCGGAACGAGTTGAACTCGGGTTACAGGATGTCCTTTAATTTCTAAATGTTCGATGACTTGCCATTCTGTTAATGCTGGTTTGTGATGCGATGCATCAACGATATGCAATGGCGGACGGCTTGGATCATAAATCACGGGTATATCGACGATGCCTTCATCTTCGAGATGTCCAGCAACCAAAGCTTGGTAAATTTTTGAGGTTTGACGATCTTGGAATTGGCGAGAAATATGACTCTGCCCAAATTTAGATAAACCAAAAACGAGTATTCCTGAAGTATCCCGATCTAAACGGTGAATCAGTAAAGTTTTTGGCTCTAGTTTTAATAAGCGATTGATTAAACAATCTTGCAAATCAGGTGTTTTTCCAGGTACGGTGAGTAGCCCTGCGGGTTTATGGATGACCATAAAATCTTCATCACGATGAATCAAATGTTCACTTAGAAAATCACTCAAGATAGCCTTCCAACGACTCGATGAAAACAAGCGGGCAATCATAAAAAGCTTAGACTAGAAATACAATGAAAAAATCGATTTAATTCTAATTTTTTATTCCATATCTAAAAAAACACCACAACAATAGTCATGGTGTTTCCTGATATCTGAAATTAAGCAGAAGCTTTCATTTCAGCAAATGTTTCTTTTGCTGCTTGAATGGTCTCTGCAATATCTTGATCAGAGTGTACTGAAGAAATAAAACCAGCCTCAAATGCTGAAGGTGCAAGGTAAACACCGCGTTTAAGCATACCATGGAAGAATTTCTTAAACGCACCCACATCACAGGCTAACATCGAATCAAAACTTGTGATGTCATCTTGATCTGTGAAGTACAAACCAAACATTCCTCCCACTTGCTGAGTTTTGAATGGAATACCAGCTTCATCTGCTGCAACTTGTAAACCAGCAAGCAGTTTTTCTAATTGGGCAGCTAATTTGTCATAGAATTCAGGTTCACGTAGATGCTTAAACATCGCAATACCCGCACGCATTGCCAAAGGATTTCCTGACAATGTCCCTGCCTGATACACGCCGCCTAGCGGTGCGATACACTCCATGATTTCACGTTTACCACCAAAAGCACCCACTGGTAATCCTGCACCAATGATTTTACCTAAAGTCGTTAAATCTGGTTTTACCTTATAGACTGATTGCGCTCCACCAAGAGCAACACGAAAACCTGTCATTACTTCATCAATAATGAAGACTGATTGATATTCATCACAAACATCACGAATGGCTTGCAAGAATCCTTCAATCGGCGTTACTAAATTCATGTTGCCTGCTACAGGTTCAATGATTACGCCTGCAATCTCATGACCAAACTTACTAAAACATTCTTTTAATGCTTCAATATTGTTATATGGCAAAGTTAAAGTATGTTTTGCAAAATCAACAGGTACTCCTTTAGAAGTCGGCTCCCCCTCACCCAAAGTAAGTAAACCTGAACCTGCTTTAACTAATAATGAATCAGAGTGACCATGATAACAGCCCTCAAATTTCACAATCTTGTCACGTCCTGTATAACCACGTGCCAAGCGAATTGCAGTCATCGTCGCTTCAGTTCCTGAACTGGTCATACGAACCATTTCGATCGAAGGCATAATTTCGCAAATCGTGTCTGCCAAAGTGGTTTCATGCACGGTTGGCGCACCAAAACTTAAGCCATCCTCAGCTGCGATTTGCACCGCTTTAATAATATCAGGATGTGCATGACCTAAGATCATCGGTCCCCATGAACCTACATAGTCAATATATCGTTTGCCATCAACATCCCACAGGTACGCACCTTTCGCTTTCTCAATAAAAACTGGCGTACCACCTACACCGTTAAATGCACGTACAGGTGAATTTACGCCACCTGGAATATGTTTATTCGCCTGTTTAAATAACTGTTCTTGCTTTGGAGATAAACTCATATGAGGCTCAACCTAAATCGAAATAATGGGGAGTGACTAAAGTCCCAACTTGTGAACACACAGAATTATGCAAATAATTTCGCCCATGCGCTGACACGAGCAGGAATTTCGGCTGTTGATCGTCCTAATATATCACTAATTACTGCACAAAGGCTTGCTCCAGCCTCTATCACGAC
The DNA here is from genome assembly GCF_001767535.1 of Acinetobacter sp. GWC1_38_13. Classification (NCBI taxonomy): domain Bacteria; kingdom Pseudomonadati; phylum Pseudomonadota; class Gammaproteobacteria; order Moraxellales; family Moraxellaceae; genus Acinetobacter; species Acinetobacter sp. GWC1_38_13. The sequence goes on from NZ_MELG01000046.1 coordinate 34,804, forward strand.
TTGAGAATTTTCAACAGTTAAACCTCCAATCGCACAAATTGGCACATCATATTTTTGTTGAGCCTGTTTGATGACTTCGATTCCCACATTGCCCGCTTCTGGTTTAGTTGATGTCGCATAGACAGCACCAAATGCTACATAAGTCGCGCCTTCGGAAATTGCTTTTGCTGCCAAGTCTAAAGAGTTTAAGCAAGTACGTCCGATAATTACTCCTTGGGGTAAACGCTTAATCGCATCAGTAATTTCACCATCGGACTGCCCTAGATGCACACCTAAACCAAATTGTTCTGCTAACGCCAAATCATCATTAATGACAAAAGGGACTTGATATTTTTCACACAGGACTTTGATCAACTCCACTTCAGATGGTTGATTTATTTTTTCTATTTTTTTTCGACGATATTGCAAAATAGCTATATGACCAGTAGCTAGTGCAGTCTCTAACTTTTCTAAAAGAAGTTGAATGGGATCATCATTGGTGATGAGGTATAAACCGCGCATGAAAATTTCACTAAAAAAACGTTGGTTTCAGGGTATATTTTCTTATTTAAAAATTAAAGAGAGTGTGCACATTTACATTACTAAAAATAAACCTTAGAACAAAAAAGCTGCTATGACGCAGCTTTAGACATTTCTAATTTTAATATCTTGTTTAAGACTCAATCTTGTCAAACTTGCGATCAATTAAACTGAGACGACCACGTACAACATCAGACAACATACGCCAATCTGAAATAAAACTATAAAGCGGTTGTTTAAAACTCGCTGGTTTATTGTGTTCAAAGAAAAAGTGTCCAACCCATGCACACGCATATCCAGACAATAAACCATAAGCTAAATACTTTGCTTTACGCTGGCTAATTGCTTTACTCCAAAAATACAAACCCAGTGTACTACCTGCTACATGCAAACGTCGGCTCGCAATACTACGATGTTCAGTTAAATAAAAGCGGTAAAATTCATTATAGTCTTTAATTGGCAATGTGAATTCTACTGGCTTGTCGATCTTCGCTGGTGCATTCATGTGGATCATCCTAATCTTTAAACTCCCCACAACTTAAAGTATTTTTTGCTCAAAATAAAGTCATTGTGAGCCATCCTCAACGAGACTTAAAAGATCTTTACAATAATTTTTGAGATCAACACGTTATACTAAATTTTAGAATATTTATCAAAAATGGTCAGGAGTTATAACATCATGGAAATAGAGCTTAAATTTCAGCTACCTGAATCTAAGAAAAAAAGTGTCCTGCAATTTTTAAATAAACAATCGGCTCAGAAAATTCGTTTGCAAGCAAAATACTATGATACTGCTGATCGTCTATTAGCAAAAAATTATGTGGCTATTCGTCTGCGTCAAGAGGGTGATCATTGGGTACAAACCTTTAAAGCTGCGACTAAAAATCATTTGCAACGTATTGAAGAAGACATCTATTTAGGTAAATGTGAACAAGAACCTGAATTGGACCTTACACTTTATAAACATAATCAAACCGTTCAAAGTGTACTACGTGATGTATTAGGTGACTCGCCTACTGAACTACTACTTCAGTTCCAAACAGATGTGCAACGTACATTTCATGTTTTTGAATTTGAAAATTCGCTAATTGAAGTTTGTTTAGATGATGGTGAAATTCGTACACCTAACGATCAAGCCCAAATATGTGAAGTTGAATTTGAACTGAAACAAGGCTCACCCCAAGACCTAATTACATTCGCACATACATGGGTGAAGAAATATCAATTATGGCTAGATGTTCGCAGTAAGGCTGAACGTGGTAATTTGCTTGCCGTAACTAAACGTGTCTCTCCTGCTACTAAAGCAAAAACGCTCAAATTAGAATCTGATATTAGTGCTGATCAAGCAATCAAACAAATTGTCGAAAATACGTTAAATCATATTTTACCTAATGCAGCAGCGATTGCTGATGGTGTTGCAGAAGCGGATCATATTCACCAAGCACGTGTGGGAATAAGACGTTTGCGTTCTGCCTTAAAACATTTTTCAAACTGGTCAACTCAAGTTGATGAGTCTTGGGAAAGTCAGTTAGCTGAAATTTTTAGAGCTTTGGGTAAATCGCGTGACAATGATGCAATCCAAGATTCGGTCATTCCTTTAATTCAGAAAGTGTGTGATTTTGAATTTAAGCTTACAGCCTCTGACGCAACTAATATTGCTCAGATTTTCAGTCGGACTCAAACTACTGAGCTATTTTTATCACTACTCAACTTTAGCTATCGTGAATCTGAATCAAAGCCTAAAGTCACTAAACAAGCTGCAAAAAGTTTAACCAAGCTCTATCAAAAAATCCTCAAGGATGCAGAACATTTTTCATCACTTGCTGTAGAAGAACAGCATCGAACCCGCAAACGAGTAAAACAATTGCGTTATTGCATCGACTTTATTTCTGATCTTTATCCTGAGAAAGATGTTCAACAATTCCTAGATAAATTACAGCCAATTCAGGAATATTTAGGTTTTTATAATGATTTGTTTGTCGCTGAACATATTTTCGAGGAACAAGCTACAGAGCACCCACAATTTTTATTTGCTTTAGGTTGGGTAAAAGCACAACAACCACATGTTGCTAAGAAGGCTGCAAAGAAACTAGAGGATTTATCGATCAAAGACATTTTTTGGGATGAGGAGTGATTGCTCTGCAAGGGAAAATCACCTCACTCTGTTATCGTGCTGGTGGCATGGATGCCGCCACAAATAATCTAAATCTTAACAAAAAAAGCGGATACTCTGAAACGTCATCAGCAACCTGCGTGATATAAGCAAAGTAATGTTTCTGCGATGCATTTTAATAAATCCAAGAAATAAACAGGTTTTGCTGATGACAATGGCTTTGCCTACTTTGTCCGAAAACAAAGTAGGAAATCGTCTGCGCGAAAACATCCAAACTTTATATAGCACTTGTGGCTGTGCTATTATTTTTTAATGAAAATTAGAGTGTTAAACTATTTATTCCACTTAAATCATTTACCGATACTTCCCAAAAATCTTCCATGTTCCATTATCTGCAATCGGATCACTATAACTATCATTACGTTGCTTACGTAGTTTATCCCGTGCATCCACCAATTTAAAATGTGGTTCGACGCTTAAAATTACACCATTCATATAAAAACGGGTTCGTGTATATTCACTTTGCCCATGCTGAAAGACGTAAGTACGTAAATCTATAAACTCACGATGAGCCACCAAAGCAGCAGTGTCATCACTCCCTAACCATTCTTGCATCGCAAAAATCTGATCTGTGTCAAATTGCCCACACTTTTCGATCAATGCCGCAACACCACGAAAAGTTTTAGACTCTTTAGCGCGAGTTTTATTGATTCGAATACGATCGACGTGAAAGAAAAACAATGGCAGATTCAGATGGCTGGGTAAATGAATCGCATCCACAGGCTCATCTTCCATAAAAGGCTGACAAAGTTCCTGCGCCCTTTCAATCAATGGTTGCCATTGACGATAATACTCATCGACCTGATCTTTTAGACCATAATAAATCGGTAAACCTTCAACATGTTCCAAATATTGAGGTGGATAAATATGTTGACGAAGTAAAGCGATATCTGTTTTTAAGCTTTGAATGGCGATAGCATCTTGCATGATGATAATTCGATTTGCTTAGGCTATTTTAGATTAAGGCAAAGGTTTAGTTTCGACAAGGCTTTGACTATAATAAGACGTCTTATTTTTGTTGGAAAATGATCATGTCTCAAAAAATCAACGCCACCGATGTGACGGAAGAAGAAGCGTTAAATGCGGTGTTTTTTGAGCGTGCAGATGAATTCATCAAACTCGCCAATGAGTATTGCCGCCCACCGAAAGGTCAACCAGCAAAACCAGAGGAATTACGCGGACAAGTGAGCGCTGCTATGCTATTTGCGACTGCTCGTTTTAATACATGGGTTGCTGCAAATAACTTTAAAGATGGCAATGAAATGCGCGACGCTAAAGAGCAAGTGATGACTTATTTGCTTCAACAATTTCAAATGATGCTCGAAGATAATTTTGACGAATATTGCGAGCAGTTTGAAAACTATTTACGCTTCCGTAAAAATGAAGATTTTCATGCTCATAAACATGATCATTGACGAGTAAATTAGTCTTTAGAGATTAAATATTTATCTTCATCAGAACAAGGCATTCATTAGTTTAATGCCTTGTTCTGATTCAATAAATTAAAAAGCTGTATTAATTAGATAAGCTGTATAAGCGATAAAACTGAATAACCAAGTTCCACCTTTTAAACGCCCGATACGTCCATGCCCTTTCAAGCTGATAGTGAAAAAAAGTAGACTCAAGGTGAGTATACCCATTACCACCATATCACGCTGTAAAACCTCATGGGGTACTGTAGTAGGATGAATCATTCCAGCAAGTCCAACCACTGCCAAAGTATTGAACATATTTGAACCAATTACATTTCCTATCGCGATATCAAGTTCACCCTTTCTAGCAGCAGCGATGGATGAGGCTAACTCTGGTAATGAAGTTCCAATAGCTACAACAGTTAAACCAATAATTAATTCACTTACACCAAAGGATTGAGCAATCTCAACAGCTCCCCACACCAATAGACGTGAGCTTATAACTAATACAATTAACCCAAATATTAGTAGTGGAATAGCCTTTTTAAGAGGCATTTGATGTGTTTGTAATTCAAAATCAAATTCATGGCTTAAAACATCACTTTTACTGCGCATACCTTGCCAAATTGTCCATCCCATATAAACAAATAAAAGCAAGAACAGTAACAATGCATCATTCCGACTCAGTTCGCCATCCATGATTTGCATAATCGCTACCACTGTCACGGCTAATAAAAGAGGTAGCTCCTTACGAACTATTGTTGAATGCACCACGATGGGGTGAATGATAGCCGTCAGCCCTAGTATTAATGCAATATTAACAATGTTTGAACCATAAGCATTACCTAACGCAATACCAGGATTACCATCTAGTGCAGCCATGACCGAGACAACAAGTTCAGGAGCAGACGTACCAAATCCGACAACGATCATGCCAACCAATAATGAAGGCATTCCTAGATGATGAGCAGTTGCAGAAGCACCATCAATAAACTTGTCAGCACTCCACACTAATAAAACAATTCCAGCAAGAACAGCGATTAAAGCTAAAAGCATATTATTCCCCGCACTTTAGTTTGAAATGAGGTTTATGAATCATAAAATCTCATTTCATGCAAAAAAAATAAAGCACTTAAGTATTATTTTATTGATGACTAAAAATTAGCTTAGTCCGAAACTATTGATGCCAATTATTGTTGCGCTTTTCCATACTGATCTGCCATAACCTCAACAAACTGATCAAGCTTAATATATTTCTTAATCACAGTATCAATGTCAGATTTCGTTAGTTTAGCAATTTCCTGATCACGTTTTGCTCGATCCAGCAGTGTTTTATTGCGCTCAAGTTGACCCGTCAACATGCCATGAATCGAACGTTCATCTTCTAATGAAGTCACACGTTTCTTCATAATGTCAGCTTTTGCAGCTTCAACTTCTTGCTGAGTTACACCTTTATCAAGTAAGTCATTCAATACTTTATGCACAGACTGTGAGACTTGATCTGAGCGGCCAGCTGTATAATTTGCTGAAATACTCAGTGAACCACTTTCTGTATCTGAATCTAAATCTACACTACTACCAAATCCATAAACCAATGCATTTTTCTCTCTTAGCTCTTGTGCTAAACGAGACGAAAGCTGAGAGTTCCCCATAATGTGACTTAAAATCATCAATGCAGCAGCATCTGGATGATAAGCACCTACTGGAATTGTGAGCACACTTTGATAACTTCCAAACTCACGTTGCTCAGATAAGGCATGAACTTTTTGAGCTTTAAATGCTACAAATGGAGTGACTATCTTTTGATATGGCTGTTTCGTCTTCCATTTTCCAAATGCATTTTCTAGAGTTTTCTGTATTTTTATAGCATCAAAATCACCAGTCACTGCAATTTGCGCATGATTGGTCATGAAGAATTGATCATAAAATTGCTTAACCTGTGACTGAGTGGCATCTTTAAGCTGTTGTTTAGTCAACTCAGGTTCAAAATGATAACGCAAGTCACCTGGTTGATAGGTTTCAAGTAGCCTTGCTAAAGTCATTGATGATACGATCGCTGGTTCTGTATAAGGACGATCTAAAGCAGATAAACTCTGATTTTTAGCCAAATCGAATTCAGACTGAGAAAACTTAGGTTGTTTAATGACATCAATGATAAAACTTAAAAAGTCTTCAAATTTGTCTTTTTTAGCCTGAACCACAATGGTCATTCCATTACCATTCGAACTCACCGATGCTCCCCCACTTGCAGCAATCGCCTTATCGGTAATTTCTTGTAAAGTATGTTTTTCTGAACCACGTAGCATCAAATAACTGGTTAAATCTAAAATAACACCTTTACCGAATAAAGATTTCTCATTACCAAAATCTAAACTAATCGTGGCATAGGTTTTATCATCACGAGTTGGGGTTGGGAATAAAGCATAACGAATGCCATTCTTTAATTCGCCTCGTTGAATCTTCTTTTCATTCTTTTGTAACTGCTGGGCAGATTGTTCGATGAACTGTTTGACCTCTTGCTGATAAACACTTGGATCTTTCAGCGGTTCAGCTTGCTCAGTATTTTGATCTAAGGTTTTTGGTTTATCTTCAGCTTTTAAAGTCATCGCTTTTTTCTGATCTTCTGGAGTAGGCAAAATGTCCCCAGAAATTCGATGTGAAGCGACTAAAAATTGTTTTAAAGTTTGATTAGCATCTTCAAGTTTTAGGTTCTGAATCGCCTCTAAGTCTCTAAAGTATTCATCCCACTGACCGTGTGAAGACACAGCATAATCACTCAAACGTGAGCCTAAAGCGACTGCATCATTTGCAATCGTATCGGCTGTATTTTGAGTAATATTTTTTATACGTTGTAATTCTGCATCAGTAAAAGTTTTACTATTTTCAACCCCATCAACTAGAGCATCACCCACTTTTTTCGCATCATGATTAGGTGCGTAAATCGCCCCCATAAATACGACATTAAAGTCTTGATCTAACCAAGTGGTTGATTGGACTGCTGTACTAATTCCTGTTTCAACCATACTTTTATATAAAGTTCCACTCGGTTGCATCGTAAATAATGCTGGAGCGAGCGCTAAAGCTGGCTGTAATTTTTCATTCTTGCCATTCATATAAATATTAAACTTGGCAAGATCACTTCCCTTTTGTACCGTAAACTGGCGTTGTTCAATTTTACTTGAATCTAAAACAGGGACTTGTACTGGGTTTGGAATTTTACGTGCTGGAATAGGGCTAAAATACTGATCAATTTTCTGTAAAACTTCTGTTTTATCGAATTTACCAGAGATCACCATGACCGCATTATTAGGTGCATACCAAGTTTTATAAAACTGGTTCAGCTCATTCATTTTGATCGATTTCAATTCAGGTAGATCACCAATCGGCAAACGCCCTAAATATTGATTTCCGTAGGCAGCTTTCCACATTTGATCCATCAATACCGCAAATGGCTGATCCATACGGATTTCACGTTCACGTTTCACAATTTCAATTTCTGATGGAACAAATTTCTCCTGAAGCACCAATTTATCCATGCGTTCAGATTCTAAATACAGAATCTCATTGAGCGCATTTTTCTCTGGACGAACAATATTCAAATACTTAGTTGAATAATAATCCGTGCTTGCATTTGTCATTAAGGTATATTGATCAAGGCGACGTTGAAATTCCTCACCTTTTACATTTTGTGTTCCTTTAAAAGCCAAATGTTCAAGCAGGTGAGCCAAACCACCTTTGCCCTTTGGATCATTCAAAGAACCTGTCATATAAACTGTATTTACAAAGACTTTATTTTCTTTTTCATTTGGGGCGAGAATAACTCTAAAGCCGTTGTCTAATTTATATTCTTCGATATTTTTTTCAGTTTTTACGAGTACAGCCTGAGACCATGAAGCTGCGCTCACCCCAAGTAAACAAAGAGAGAGTGTAAGTTGCTTAAACCGCATTAACATAGATTATCCGAATATTTTTGATGATTTAAATAAATACAAGCGTCCATACTAGTAAACAGCATAGTTTTTTAATAGTTATATTTTGAAAAAAGCTGTTCACTTAAACAGCTTTTTTCATTGTTTTTATTCGTTTTTTGTTACAAGCTAAATAGATAGTTCAGCCTGCATATATAACTTTGCATATCCCGAAATTTCAATACGCTCTGCTGACTCAATGAAGCATTCCAAAATGCCACCACGTGCTGATGCTTGATATGCAACTAATCGTTGTTTGTTCAGTTTTTCTGCCCAAAGTGGAACAATTGCCGTATGAATCGAACCTGTTACAGGATCTTCATCTATCCCAATCGCAGGAGCAAAATAACGTGACACGCAATCGAACTTTCCATCCTCACCCTTTGCAGTTATTGCAATATCAGGTTGAGATGCAGTAATTGCTGTACGTACCTGTCCTAATTGTTTTAATTTCTCTAGGTTCGGTTGCTCATCCAATACATCTTGGACAGACTCATATTCAACAATATAGGCTTGAGCATTTAAATAAACTGCCTTAAATGGCTTGGTTAAGCCATCACGTAAAGCTTGTGGATAATCAGAAACCTGTTCAGCTTTACGAATCGGAAAATTCATTTTGATTTTCCCATCAGCATCTTGAGTAACTACAAAAATTCCAAGTTGACGGACATGAAACTGTATGGTCTTCGCTTCTGTAAAATCTTTAAATAAAACATAAGCACTAGCTAAAGTTGCATGTCCACAAAAGGCAACCTCATCTGTCGGTGAAAACCAGCGTATTTCGTAATTAGCATCATCTATTTTTCGGACAAAAGCTGTTTCTGATAGATTATTTTCTAATGCGATATTTTGCATTAAATGCTCATCTAACCAATTATCCAAAACTATAACCGCTGCAGGATTGCCCTTGAATAATTCTTTGGTGAAAGCATCAACTTGATACATTTTCATAACAGCAAACTCTTCATAATTTTCAGCATATTTTGAACAAATGATCTAAAAATACTAGATACAGTTTTTTTAAAATTTACGATACAACTAAAAAGGTCAACACAGAATTAATATGAAATATATAGAACAAAAAAAGAGCGGTTTAACCGCTCTTTTAAAATCATGAATAGATTAATCACCCATATGTTCAATAATTGCTTGACCAAATTCAGAGCAACGTACCAAGGTTGCACCAGGCATTAAACGCTCGAAATCATAGGTCACTGTTTTTGCTTCAATCGCACCTGATACACCTTTAATAATCAGATCAGCAGCTTCAATCCATCCCATATCACGCAGCATCATCTCAGCAGAAAGGATAATCGAACCTGGATTTACCTTATCTTGTCCCGCATATTTTGGTGCTGTACCATGTGTCGCTTCATACACCGCAATCGCACCACCAATATTTGCACCTGGCGCAATACCAATACCACCAACTTCTGCTGCAAGCGCATCAGAAATATAGTCACCATTTAAATTAAGCGTGGCAATAACTGAATAATCCGCTGGACGCATAAGAATTTGCTGTAAAAATGCATCTGCAATCACATCTTTAATAATGATGTCTTTGCCTGTTTTTGGATTTTTAATTTTAACCCAAGGACCACCATCTAATAGTTCTCCGCCAAAACGCTCCATCGCTAGCTCATAGCCCCACTCTTTGAAGGCACCTTCGGTGTACTTCATGATATTGCCTTTATGGACAAGCGTCACTGAAGGTTTATCATTATCAATTGCAAACTGAATGGCTTTACGGACAAGACGTTGAGTACCCTCTTTTGAAACAGGTTTAATCCCAATACCACAACCTTCATCAAAACGGATTTTTGTTACGCCCATTTCTTCTTTTAGAAATTTGATAACTTTTTTAGCTTCATCCGAATCTGCTTTCCATTCAATCCCTGCATAAATATCTTCAGAGTTCTCACGAAAAATAACCATGTCTGTTAACTCAGGATGTTGCACAGGTGATGGTACACCTTCAAACCAACGCACTGGTCTAACACAGACATACAAATCAAGTTCTTGTCTGAGCGCAACATTTAATGAACGGATACCACCACCAACAGGAGTGGTTAAAGGACCTTTGATTGAAACAATAAATTCACGTAATGCTTCGAAAGTCTCTTCTGGCATATAAGTGCCATATATTTTATCTGCTTTTTCGCCGCAATATACTTCCATCCACTCAATTGAACGTTTACCACCATACGCTTTTAGAACAGCAGCATCTACTACTGCCTTCATAGCTGGTGTAATATCCACACCAATACCATCACCTTCTATAAAAGGAATGATTGGATGATTTGGAACATTCAGTGACAGGTCTGCGTTTACTGTGATTTTGTCACCGTCAGCAGGAACCACGATCTTCTGATAACCCATTTTACAGGTTCTCCCTCATGTGTATCTTGCGAGTAAATGTATGCCTTCTATGGCATACTTTCGTTGTTATTACATGAAACAGTTTAATCCATAAGCAAGGTTTTTGAGATTTATAGGAGAAATACAAACATTTCTCTCTTAAATAAAAAGCTTTATGTCATGGTGCCACTTAAAGCCAAAGTAGTATATTCATATGAAAATAGTTGTATTTAATAAACCTTTTGACGTGTTGTCACAGTTTCGTGAGGATGAGGCGCATTTAACGCTGTCACATTTTATCCACGATCCTGATTTACGTCTTGCGGGTCGCCTTGACCTCGATTCTGAAGGCCTCATGTTCCTGACTGATCACGGCGGTTTAAACCAGTACATCACCAATCCAACCAATAAAAAATTTAAAACTTATCTCGCACAAGTTGATGGTGATGTCACAGAAGAAGCGCTAGAACAGCTACGTAAAGGTGTTGAGCTTGCTGATGGTATGACACTCCCTGCAAAAGCAATTAAGGTTGATCAACCTGAGTGGTTGTGGGATCGTGATCCACCTGTTCGCTTCCGTGCCAACATCCCAACGAGTTGGATTGAACTTCAGATTTGTGAAGGTCGTAACCGTCAAGTTCGTCGTATGACAGCTGCTGTTGGTTTTCCGACATTACGTTTAATTCGTACTAAGATTGGTGCCATCGACCTTGTACGTTTAGGTTTACAACCTGGTGAACAAAAAGAGATCGAACCTTTACTTTATCCTGATTTTAAAGATCTTCCTGAAGATAAGCCTTATCGTTCTCGCTCATACGTGAAAAAACCAGGCGGCACTGGTGGTAAACCAATGCATCAGAAAAAGAAAGAAGGCGATAAAAAAGACCCAAATAAGAAGAAGTCTGGTACTAAGCGTATTTGGCAAATGGATGAAAGTGAGAAACCACGTCGCAAGACTAATGGCACAACACGACCAAATACCAAAGCTCCACGCGGACGTAGCCGAAATAGTCGTTAGAATTTAGATGTTTTAAAGCCCACGGAAGTGGGCTTTTTAAATTTGTATAGTTTGTATTTTCTATAAATCAGCTTTCTTCAAAAAGAGATTTACACCATAAAATGGATGGTTGGTTTGATATACATGAATAAGTAATTCATATTTTACTGAACGCCCATTTATACTTTCATAAAAAAAATCTAATGAATCTTCCAATTCTTTTTTTTGATTTAATTGATCTATTTGAAATTGTGCCAATTCAAATCTAATTTCCTCTGATGTAGATGCTTTTACGGTACTAAGTTTTTTTAAAATCTCCTTACTCTTCGGGTGTGTTATTCTCAAATTAAAAGCATCTCCTCCCAAATTTTCTAGAGTGTAATTGATCACAAGAAATACTATATTATGGTTAATATCTATCTTAGGATCTGTGCTACTGCCATAAACGGGAGAATTTACTTTAGATTGAGAAATAATAAATCTTGGTTCGAGCATCTTATGCTGTTCATCGAGTTGTTGTCTTTGAAGTTGCACTAATTCAACTTGCTGTTTTATCCCTTCTCTCATCTCATCAATCTGAAGTTGAAGCGCTCTTTCTT
>NZ_MELG01000047.1:0-147 GCF_001767535.1 Acinetobacter sp. GWC1_38_13
TAATTCAACTTGCTGTTTTATCCCTTCTCTCATCTCATCAATCTGAAGTTGAAGCGCTCTTTCTTGTTGCTCTAAAGCTTTGGTATTTTGTTCTAATTGTTTGCCCTGCTGCATATACCCTAAAATCAACCAAAAGAAAGCAACGGG
>NZ_MELG01000047.1:175-11167 GCF_001767535.1 Acinetobacter sp. GWC1_38_13
AACTCATTCAAAGACTTCGGATGTTCTAAGCCTGTAAAAAGATAAATAAATACAATAATTGCAATCCAAATTACTGTAACAACAATTCCAATAGTTAAACTTCTCTTATTCATAGATTTTAAAGAAATGAATTATAAATTTATGTTTTATTTAAATTTAAATAGATTATTAATAAACAGTCAAATTTAAAAATATCTTATTTATCAAATAAAAAACCGATGCTTTCGCATCGGTATTTTTACATTACCAACAGGTTTGTTAGTTCTGCATTAAAACTTAAATCGTTTCAAGCGTAGCATTAAAAGTTGAACTTGGACGCATTACTGCATTTACTTTTACTGGATCCACAGCGTAGTAACCACCAATATCAGCTGCTTTACCCTGTACTTCACTCAATTCAGCAAGAATTTTTTGCTCATTTTCAACTAAAGCTTTTGCAAGAGGAGCAAACTTCGCTTTTAACTCAGCATCTTCGTCTTGAGCAGCAAGTGCTTCAGCCCAATACATTGCTAAATAGAAATGACTACCACGGTTATCTAGCTCACCAGTACGACGTGATGGAGACTTATCGTTATCGAGCAGTTTACCCGTAGCTTGATCAAGTGTTTTCGCTAGTAATTTAGCACGTGGATTATCTTCTTTAAGACCTAGCTCTTCTAAAGATACTGCAAGCGCAAGGAATTCACCTAGCGAATCCCAACGTAAGTGGTTTTCTTCAACTAACTGTTGAACATGCTTCGGCGCTGAACCACCTGCACCTGTTTCATACATGCCACCGCCCGCCATTAACGGAACGATAGATAACATTTTCGCTGAAGTACCCAACTCCATGATTGGGAACAAGTCAGTTAAATAGTCACGTAAAATGTTACCAGTTACAGAAATAGTATCTAAACCACGAGCTACACGTTCAAGCGTATAACGCATTGCACGTACTTGTGACATGATCTGAATGTCTAAACCTTCAGTGTCATGCTCTTTTAAGTACTTCTCAACTTTCTTGATCAACTCATTTTCGTGTGGACGATATGGGTCAAGCCAGAAAATTGCAGGCATACCAGAGTTACGCGCACGACTTACTGCAAGTTTTACCCAATCGCGAATCGGTGCATCTTTCACCTGACACATACGCCAGATATCGCCTTCTTCTACATTTTGAGACATCAGTACTTCACCCGTGTCTAAATCTGTAATGTTCGCAATACCAGCTTCAGGAATTTCAAATGTTTTATCGTGTGAACCGTATTCTTCTGCTTTTTGAGCCATCAAACCAACGTTAGGTACAGTACCCATCGTTTTCGGATCAAAATTACCATTCCACTTACAGAAATTGATCATTTCTTGGTAGATACGTGCGAAGGTCGATTCTGGCATTACCGCTTTACAATCGTAAGGTTTACCATCTGCACCCCACATTTTACCGCCACCACGAATCATTGCAGGCATTGAAGCATCTACAATTACATCGTTTGGTGAATGGAAGTTGTCGATGCCTTTTGCTGAGTCAACCATTGCTAATGCAGGGCGATGTTCTTGGCAAGCATGTAAATCTTCAATGATTTCTTCACGAAGTGAGGTTGGTAAAGTAGCGATCTTTTCATAAAGACCAGCCATACCGTTATTGACGTTAATACCTAACTGATCAAATAACTTACCGTGTTTCTCAAATGCTTCTTTGTAGTAAATTTTCACACAGTGACCAAAAACGATCGGGTGTGAAACTTTCATCATTGTGGCTTTTACGTGTAACGAGAATAAAATACCTGCTTCACGGCAATCATCGAGTTGCTTCTCATAGAAGTCACACAATGCTTTTTTGCTCATGAACATTGAATCAATTACTTCGCCATCTTGAAGTGCTACTTTCGGTTTCAGAACAATCGTTTCACCACGCTTAGTAATCAATTCCATCTTCACGTTACGTGCACGATCAAGCGTCATTGATTTTTCACCATGATAGAAGTCACCTTCTTCCATGTGTGATACGTGGGTTTGAGACCACTGTTTCCATTCAGTCATCGAATGTGGATGCTTCTTCGCATAGTTTTTAACAGCAGCAGGCGCACGACGATCTGAGTTACCTTCACGCAATACAGGGTTTACAGCAGAACCAAGACATTTACCGTAACGAGTCTTGATTTCTTTCTCTTCATCCGTAGTAGGGTTTTCTGGATAATCAGGAATTGCATATCCTTTGGACTGTAACTCTTTGATACATGCTGTCAATTGAGCAACAGACGCACTGATATTCGGCAGTTTGATGATATTCGTATCTGGATCTTGAGTAAGGCGACCAAGCTCTGCAAGGTTGTTAGCCACCTTCTGCTCATCACTTAAGTAGTCCGAAAATTCTGCAAGCACACGCGCTGCAACAGAAATGTCACTCTTGACAATTTCTATGCCAGCTGGCTTAGTAAAGGTCTCAATGATCGGCAGTAGCGAGTAGGTCGCCAATAACGGCGCCTCATCAGTCAGTGTATAAATGATTTTTGACTTTCCACCAGCCATATATAGCCCCTTGTGTTAAATTGAGTTTTTAGAAGCGAGCTTTTGGCCCAGCCTCTGCGAACCGGTTTGCTTGATTTAGGCCTGAGAGTATCAGTCTTGATCGCATCTCAGTCAACGCAATATCCTGTGATAACGACATTTCGCTACGAAATAGTAGTTGTGAGCTTAGGCATTTAGCCCTGCGAACCGGTTAGCTTAAATAAAACATGAGATTATCAGGATTCACACTAAGCCAGTCAATGTCATATCCTGTGATAACGACATTTCTTTAAGAAATACTACAAAACATATACTCTTCGTTATTTTAGAATTTGAAATGAATTTACAAATTATTATTTATTTCAATAATTTAATAGAAACAAAAACAAACACCGCTCAAGACTGTCATCTTGAGCGGTGTTTCTTTGAAAGCTTGGATAAGACTAAAGTTTTAGCCATGCATCCAGTTTGTTTTGATCTTCAATATTGAGTTCAACAGTCGCTAAGGTGTTTTCCCCTGCTATGAGTTCAAATTGCAATAACTCATCTCTACGAAATGCGTATGCATTATATGTCCCTGGCTGTTTAGCATACTTAGATAGTAGTTTTTCGGAAGCTTTTAAGCCATCGATTGCAATGATCACATCATTTGCAGATAAGCCTGCTTTTGCTGCAGAACTTTCTCGACGAACATTTTGAATAACAACACCTTCAGCTTTGTCAGTAACTTTTAAGCCGAATGGTAATGCTTTGTCATTTTTAAGCGTATAGCTCAAACCAAACTCAGGTAAAAGTTGATCTAGTGGTAATTCATCAGTGGTATTGATCAAATGATTAATCTGTTCAATCCAATTATCGCCAGTCAATTCATTACATAACTCAAAAATCGTGCGATCATTAACTTGTATGCCATTTTGAGTGTTTTCATACAAACGACGCATAAGTGCATCAAGATTTGAACCACGTAAACGTAAACCCAAATCTAAACACAATGCGACTAGACTACCTTTGTTGTAGTAACTCGTTCCTGCATTATTTGAGTTTTCATCCTGACGATAGAATTTAATCCATGCATCAAAACTTGACTCAGAAACAGATTGAATAAAACGTCCAGGATTCTGTAGATAACGGTCAATTTGAGCTTTTAATAAATCAAGATAAGACTTTTGTGAAATGACGCCACTACGCAACAAAATTAAATCATCGTAATACGAAGTAAATCCTTCAAAGATCCACAACAAACTGGTGTATGACTCTTTGTGTAGATCGTAATTTGCGAAATTCTCTGGACGAATAAATTTAACTAACCATGAATGGAAATACTCATGGCTACACAAACCCAAAAAGCGCTGATAGTCTTTTGATGGTTCTTCTGGTTCATTTGCTTTAGGCAAATCATCACGAGGTGTAATTAAGCTTGTGCTATTACAGTGCTCTAAACCACCATAACTATTGCCTGTTGCCATCGTCATAAAGGTATAGTTTTTAAAAGGTGCTGAACCAAACATATCTATTTCAGTACGGCATATTTTTTCAATATCTGCCTGAAGACGATTTAAATTAGTCGCGTGTTTGCCTGAAATCACAAACTCATGTGGGATACCATTTGCATCAAAGCTAAAACGGCTTTGCTCGGCTAACTCAAATGGACTATCGATTAGCTGATCGTAACTCTCTGCTTTTAAAGTAAAACGCCCCTTAACAAGACTCTTTGAAACTAGTCCTGTTGCCAGTTGGAAATGCTTTAATTCGCTTGGTAGAAATAGTTCTACTTCACATGGCGCATGTTCCTGATCTTGGAGACCTAGACAAACACACGCTGGGTTTACGTATAGTCGTGTTTGATCAACATAAGCACCACGTACGGATAAATCATATGCGTAGACATCATATTCAACAGTAATAAGCTCATGATCGGTATTAAACAAACGCCAGCGATTTTTCTCTGTTTTTTTAATTTTTAATAAGCGCCCAGCTTCGTCAGAAGCTTTTACCGATTCGATATGCTTAGAAAACTCACGAATTAAATAACTACCAGGAATCCAAGTCGGTAACCATAATTCTTGATTAGGGTTAGCCAGAAAACGAAGGGTGACGTGAATCAGATGTTGGCGATAATCGTCGAACTCAATTTGATAGTGCAACATAATTTAAGATCATAAAAATAAGAACGGTTTCACACAGCTTAGCATTTTTTTACAAAGTCATGCGTAGATGTCGTAATTGTCAGCAAAAGTGGCTGGATTCTCCACTAAAAAAGTCATAGGATGCTTTTTTCGCATTCCATGCCCATGGATCGGCTGCTCAAGGTGTACTCGTGAAATTCATCCTCTCCCTCTTTACGTTCTTTAGCCTATTGTGTGTAAATCTTGCACATGCAAGCTTACTCAAAATAGCGCCTGAAACGGTCGAAGCACAAGCATGGTCTATTGTCGATGCGCAGTCTGGACAAATTATTGCCGAGCACAATAGCCACGTTCAACGTGCCCCTGCTTCACTCACTAAGATGATGGTTGCTTATATCGCATTAAAAGAAATTGAGGCAGGAAAATTACGTAAAGAAGATATCCTAACGGCTACACCTATTGTAAATACGATCATGTGGGATGAGTCCCAAATGTATTTAAAAACGGGCGAAAAAATTTCAGTTGACCAACTACTGGCAGGACTCATTGTCATGTCTGCAAATGATGCAGCTGTTACACTAGCCGAGAAAATCTCAGGTAGCGTCCCTCAATTTGTTGCTCGTATGAATCAAGAAGCACAAGCTCTTGGGATGAAAGATACACATTTTAGTAATCCTGCTGGAATTACAATGCCTGATCACTATTCGACAGCAGCAGATTTAGGTTTATTAGCCAAAGCCATCGTTCAAGATACGCCTGAATATTTATATTATTCAAAAATGCCTAGCTTCAGTTATAACCAAAGATTCCATCATGCAACTAACCTCGCACTCAAAATGGATCCGACCGCAGATGGTCTCAAAACAGGTTATACCAAAGCTGCTGGTTATAATTTGGCACTAACAGCAGAGCGTCCAACATTCAATCCTGATGTCGAGAAACGCCGTTTGATCGTTGTGGTTTTGGGAACACCTAGCGCGGTAAAACGTGCTGAAGTCGCACACAAGTTAATGAATCTTGCATTTACTTATACACGGGATGAAGTTGTAATCCCTAAGCACCGATTAATTGCAGAACTTCCTGTAATTCGTTCAACGCTAAAAATGTTCAGAGTAGAAACACAACAACCTACTATTGTGACAACTTCTCTTTATGACCGACCGATGCCTATTGATTTGAATACATTTAATCTTTTGACTCAGCGCATCCACCTAGTTGACGCAAATCAATTGGTCACTACAGTTGAACCGCTCCAAAGCACCAATACACATATCAATATTGAATTGAATGAACAGCACCTGACAGCGCCGCTGATGCAAGTCATGAACTTAGCGACAGTTTCGGTTTATCAGAATAATCAATTGATCCGAAGTCTCCAGATTGAAAATGATGTACAAATTGAAGAAGCTAATATTTTTCAAAAAATTATGATCTGGTTTTCTAATTTATTTTCATTTTTTTCAACAAATGACAGTCAGAGTGCCAAACTCTACCCATTAAATCAAGGGTAGAAACTCGACTATTTTTCTCAAGATTAACCATAGAATCCAGTGAAAAGGATGGCATAATCGGACCATCCTTTCACAAAAATAATTAGGTTGATCATGAGCAAAACCTTACATCATATCGTGATTGTGGGTGGTGGCGCAGGTGGTTTAGAGCTTGCAACACAGTTAGGTGAACGTTTTGGCAGACGAAAGAAAGCTAAAATTACCCTAGTCGACCAAAACCTCACTCATATTTGGAAACCTCTACTACACGAAATTGCCGCTGGCTCGCTTAACCCCCACGAAGAACAAACCAATTATTTTGCACATGCAGAAAAACATCACTTTGAGTTTGTACTCGGTAGCCTCGTCGCAGTTGATAAAGATCAAAAACAAATCACGCTTTCCCCTCCTCAGCTTTCTAAAGAACATACCCCTGTTATTCAAGATCTCAATTATGACACCTTAGTTCTCGCCGTTGGTTCTGTGTCGAATGACTTTGGAACTGAAGGTGTACGTGAATATTGTCACTTCTTGGATAGCCGACAACAAGCAGATGTATTCCAACAAGATTTATTCCACCTTTATATCGGAGCTCAAAATCAGTCAACTGAACGTGCTTTAAATATCGGTATTGTTGGTGCTGGCGCTACAGGTGTTGAACTTGCTGCCGAATTGATTGAAACAACGAAAAACTTTTATCGTTACGGCTTGAAAAAAATCGACCCTAAACAAGTCAAGATCACTTTAATCGAAGCCTCAGATCGCATCTTACCCGCATTGAATGAGAAGACGGCTGCACACAGCGCCAAGCAACTCAAGAAAATGGGTATTGATGTTTTGACTGAACATAAAGTTCAAAAAGTAGATGAGTCAAACGTTTATTTTAGTAATGGTGAAGTTTTACATTCAGACATTACCGTTTGGGCTGCTGGGGTTAAAGCACCTAAAATCTTAGAAACACTTCATGACTTTAAGCGTGACAAGATTAATCGTTTGATGGTTTATGCAACACTACAAACGCAGACTGATCCAAATGTATTCGCTTTTGGTGATTGTGCAAACTGTCAGCTAGATGCTCGTCAACCACCACTCGGACCTCGTGCTCAAGTCGCTAGTCAACAAGCAACTTTTTTAGTTGACGCTATGGCAGCGCGTATTGCAAGCACACCACAACCGATGTTCAGCTTTAATGACAAAGGTTCATTGGTTTCGTTAAGTCGTAATCAGGCTGTGGGTGAACTACTCGGCGATGTTAGCGTACAAGGGTTTATTGCAAAAACCATGTACGTTTCCCTTTATCGACTACATCAAGCCAACATTCACGGCTACACACAAGCAGGCATGCTGACGATGAAAGATTTTCTAACTCGTCGTGTACGTCCAAAAATTAAGCTTTATTGAGTTGAAATCTTAAATTTCGTTCCCATTTATAACGAAATAGTTTCAAAAAGTGGAAAATAGTCAACAAAATCTATTTTTCACTTTATGATATACATCTAAATTGATTGAATGGATCAAACAACATGACTGCTATTGCAAATAACCACGTGGTTTCATTCCACTACACTTTAACAAACACTGAGGGTGAAACACTTGATCAATCTCAAGGTGAACCACTTGCATATTTGCACGGCGCAGGCAACATCATCCCTGGTCTAGAAAATGCTCTTACAGGTAAAACTGTTGGTGAAAAATTCACTGTAAACGTACCTGCTGCTGAAGGCTACGGTGAATATAACCCTGATCTAGTTCAAGAAGTTCCAGCTCAAATGTTCCAAGGCGTGGATAACATCCAAGCGGGCATGCAGTTCCAAGCTCAAACTGATGATGGCGTTCAAATCGTAACTGTTAAAGCTGTTGAAGGTGACAACGTTATCGTTGATGCAAACTTCCCATTAGCTGGTCAAGATCTTACTTTCGAAGTTGAAATCGTTGAAATTCGTGATGCGACTCAAGAAGAGTTAGATCACGGTCACGTACACGGTGTAGGTGGTCACCACCACTAATTCCTCTGTGAATTAGAACATCTCAAAAAGCAAAGCCTCGGCTTTGCTTTTTCTTCACATAAGCACCTATAAAATATAAATAATAATTTTTAAAGAACTTTATAGAATTGCTATGTCAAATACTTATCAATTAATCTGGTTCCGCCAAGACCTCCGCGTCCGTGATCAGGCAGCTTTATGGCATGCCCGTCAGAATGGTCCATGTATAGCGATTTGTATTCTGTCACCTGAACAATGGCAACGTCATGACGATGCGGATATTAAAATTGATTTTTATTTGCGCCAACTTTTAGAGCTAAAAACAGAACTTTCCAAACTACAGATCCCTTTACTCATATTTACTGTGCCTCTTTGGGATGACATTGCGGAGTTTTTTGTTGATCTCGCAGAAAAATTACCATTTGAAAATGTGTATACCAATATTGAATTTGGCTTCAATGAACTCAAACGCGATAATGAAGTACAACAAAGTTTAAATCGTCAAAAAAAACAACTGATACTGTTTCAAGATCGAACGCTGTTTCCAGTTGCAAGTATTCGAACTCAATCGAATCTACCCTATCAAGTTTTTGGTGCTTTCAAAAAAAGTTGCTATCAGCGCTTAGAACTCGGTTTACCTCAGTGTTATCCAATCCCAGAAACCCAAGCACCCATAGAGTTTGATTTTTGTCAGCTACACCAAACAGATTTACAGCACATCAAAAATCACTATGCTGACAAAATTAAAGACAAAAATGCGAGTGAATGGCGAGTGGGTGAAAAACATGCGAGAAACCTACTGAATCAGTTTGTTGAAAAACGAATTATTCAATATAACGCTTTACGGGACTACCCTTCGGTTAAAGGAACTAGTCAACTTTCTGCTTATTTAAATATTGGAATTATTTCAATTCGTCAGTGCATTCAAGCAGCATTTAGACATCAACAAGGTGATTTTGTTATCCAGTCCGAAGGACAACAAACGTGGTTAAATGAATTATTATGGCGTGAATTTTATCAACATATATTATTCGATTTTCCACAAGTTTCTAAGCACTTGCCTTTTAAAGCTGCAACACAGAATGTTCAATGGCGTGATGATAGCGAAGGTTTTGAAAAATGGAAACGAGGACAAACAGGTATTCCAATTGTTGATGCGGGTATGCGTCAACTTCTTTCTACAGGTTGGATGCACAACCGAGTTCGCATGATTTGTGCCATGTTCCTAACTAAAAATCTATTAATTGATTGGCGTAAAGGTGAACAATGGTTCATGCAAAACCTGATTGATGGCGATCTAGCTGCAAATAATGGCGGTTGGCAATGGTGTGCATCGACAGGAACTGATGCTGCTCCCTATTTCAGAATTTTTAATCCAATTAGCCAATCCCAAAAGTTTGATGAAAATGGCGTGTATATTCGACGTTGGGTCCCAGAACTGACTCAACTAGATGCTAAACGGATTCATGAGCCTTATGCCCAAAATACCGCATTGAAATTAGATTATCCCCATCCAATTGTTGACTTAAAAACCAGTAGAGAACGTGCAATTCAAGCTTTCCAAGCATTATCATAAACCAGCACAATAGCCTTCTTACACTAAAGTTAAATAATGTGTGTATGAAGGTTTATTTTCAAATAATTATGGTTCACAACGAAAACTTCGAAGAAGAATCAAAGCATTAAAATGTCAAATTATTCACATATTATAACCAAGAGATCATCACGGTATCGTTAAAATAAGTTATTTTATAAGTATGATAAGTTGATGAATCATTGAAAAATTTAGCAATAATCACAGATAAATGACTTTAATATTTTGAACAATATTGATTAATTAAGAGTAAGCCTATGTCACATTCACATCATTCAGAACTTCATGTTATGCAACGTTCAGGGTGGCTCCGTGCCGCAGTTCTTGGGGCGAATGATGGAATCATCTCCGTCACGAGTTTAGTTATGGGGGTGGCTGCAAGCGGTGTTAGTTCTCATACTTTATTGATTACCTGTATCGCAGGATTAATCTCAGGTGCTACATCTATGGCTGCAGGAGAATATATTTCGGTTAAGTCACAAGAAGATATAGAAACATCTGATCTTCGAAGAGAAGCTAAAGAACTTGAGAAAAACCCTCATGCTGAATTAAAAGAACTGACTGAAATCTATATCTCACGGGGTTTAAATCCTGAACTTGCACATGAGGTTGCAACTCAATTAACTGCACATGATGCACTTGGCGCACATGCTCGCGATGAAATTGGAATTCACGAAAATACAGCAGCAAATCCCATTCAAGCAGCATTATCTTCCGCCGCATCATTTTCATGTGGTGCAGCACTCCCCATGCTCGCTATTTTATTAAGTTCAAATGAATGGGTATCAAAAACTGTTTTAATTACGGGTGTTCTGTCTTTGGCAGTTCTAGGTGCTTTATCTAGTTATTTTGCACGCACATCGATGCTTAAAGGAAGCCTAAGAATAGTGATTTGGGGCGTGATCGCAATGGCATTTTCAAGTTGGGTAGGCTCATTATTTAATCTGCAACCCTTGTAAGATAACCATTTTATTTTGACCAATCAATCAAACTACAAATTAATAATATATCCCAAGCATCATTAAGATTTTTTTCAAAATTAGGTGTATGATGACATATAACACAAAGCCTAGTTTGATGGTCTGAATTAACCAAAGACTAACTTTCTGGTTTGAAATGTCCAATGTAGAGAAGTGTCTTGATACATCGACTTGGGATATTGTTGGCTTTTGCAACAATTGCATTACAGATCGCTGTTTTTTTACAGCCTTTATTGCCAGAGGAATATCAAATTTCCCCTGCATGCGAGACTGTTTTGCTTCTGTCTACCCAAATAAAACAAAAATTACATCTACATTCGGAACAGGTTT
>NZ_MELG01000047.1:11211-11501 GCF_001767535.1 Acinetobacter sp. GWC1_38_13
GATTCTCATTCTGATCAGCACCATCACGATCTTAATCACCAATGTCCTTTTTGTTTCTTTTATGGACACTTAGTTGCACCACCCACACTTGGGATTAAAGAAGTATTCGTGCGTGTACAAGTCCGATACTTGCATTTGTATCAAGTATTTATTGGTTTCTTCTTTTCACTACAACGTCTATTTCTCATCCCTCAAGGTCGAGCCCCGCCCTCTAAGTTCTCAATGTATTCATTTATTTAATCAATTATTGAGAATGTGAGTTTATCTATGCTTAATCATTTTTCTTTTGC
>NZ_MELG01000047.1:11882-12670 GCF_001767535.1 Acinetobacter sp. GWC1_38_13
GGCCCACTGTTAACCTATGAGGTGCTTTCTGCCTTTTTCCTAGAGGCAGGCTTTCTCGGCGTCATGCTATTTGGCTGGGGGCGTGTCAGTGAAAAGGCACACTTTTTTGCTACATTTTTGGTTGCTGTAGGTACATGTATTTCAATGTTTTGGATCTTATCTTCAAATAGTTGGATGCAAACACCTCAAGGTTTCGCAATAGAAAATGGCATTATTGTGCCGACTGATTGGTTTGCCATCGTATTCAATCCTTCCTTCCCTTACCGATTTGCACATATGGCTGTTGCAGCCTTTTTAGTTTCAGCTTTGGTTGTTGCAGCCACTGCTGCTTGGCATCTATTACGTGGGCGTCGGGATGCTTTAGTTAAAAAATCATTTTCTATGGCTATGTGGATGATTCTATTTGCTGCACCTGCACAAGTTTTGATTGGAGATCATCACGGTTTAAATACTTTAAAGCATCAACCAGCGAAATTAGCTGCAATGGAAGGACATTGGGAAACCAATGTAAATGAAGCGATGCCTCTGTATTTATTTGGTATCCCTGATATGCAAGCTGAAACGACCAAATATGCAGTTGAGATTCCTTATCTAGGTAGCCTCATTTTAACTCACAGTCTAGATGGTCAAGTTAAAGGTCTTAAAGAGTTTGCACCAGAAGATCGTCCAAATTCGACTTTGGTATTTTGGAGTTTCCGTATCATGGTGGGTCTCGGCACACTCATGGTTCTACTCGCTTTGATTGGTCTTTTACTTCGCAAGAAGCAACAGTTATTCGAGAAAAAGTG
>NZ_MELG01000047.1:12709-12888 GCF_001767535.1 Acinetobacter sp. GWC1_38_13
TATCGCATTGTTAGCAGGATGGTTTACGACCGAGCTAGGTCGCCAACCATGGGTTGTTTATGGTGTGTTACGAACTAAAGATGCGCTGTCTAGCGTATCAGCTGATCAAGTCGGTATTACCCTGATTATTTTTGTCATTGTTTATACTGTTGTATTTGGTACAGGCGTCTATTACATCT
>NZ_MELG01000048.1:0-16460 GCF_001767535.1 Acinetobacter sp. GWC1_38_13
AGGCGTCATTCGCATCTCGATGGGATGAGCCCAGAAGCATTTGAGACAGCTTCAAAATGAGGCGGTCTCATGTCTAGGATACTGGGAGCAGTCCATTTCCAATCCTTACGGCAAACCAAATGAAAGTATCTCATTATGGAAATGTTGGTATTGCTGCAATGTCCTCAAAAAACCTTGAGCAGGCATTGAGGGTATTAGAAGAATTTATTGGTCTATACTGTAGTGTATTCAAGCTGAGATTGGAAATTGAAGGTGAAAAAGCATTTTTATATCTTACTCATATACTAGTTGAATCTGAGAGTACAAATAAATTTATAGCATTTCTTGTGGTAAGTTTTGCGAATATCATAAGAAAGTTGATAAAAACTGAATCAGATATTTTTATTTTTCTTAAACAAAAACAATTATTTATTAATAATAATTTTGCTTATAAATTTGAGCAAGTAACGGATGCTGTTTCCTTTGACAGAGGGCTATTAAATATACATTTAGAGACTGCAGACGAGATTGTTTTTAAACTTGCAAAGAAACAGTGTATTCGTGATACAGATAAACACATAAAAAGCAGACAAACAAAGTCAATTATACGATCGCAAATCATTGAGCTGATAGAAACGAGTCTGATCCAAAAGAATATTGGTCAATTGAACTTATCTGAGGTTGCCAAGCAGTTAAATATATCTTCAAGAACGTTGCAGCGTTATTTGGAAATTGAAGACACAACATTCAAAGCTTTGATTGCTGAAGTTAGAAAACAATATGCAGAAGCTATGCTGATTCAAAACGAACTATCTATACAAGAAATATCTGAGTCTTTAGGTTATGCAGACGTTTCTCATTTCTCAAGAGCTTTTAAAAATTGGACTGGTGTTACGCCAAAAGCATTTAGGAAGTAAGCATGAATAGATATGTAGTGTAGATTTTTCAAATGCATTGAATTGAATGAATTTCGCATAATGTATATTATGTTAAATAAGATACACCCAATCATAACTTCATATCCTTCCTACTTAAACCACAATTCAATAACTTAAGTGATTTCTATTTTAATTACGTTCAAATTCCAATGGATTACTACGGTGGCTTTGAAGGCTTAAGTCGTAAAATTGAAATTAGATGTTTTTGCATAGATCCAAGTGTTAAATCATCATTGCGATTCTTGCGTACCACACCATGGGCACGTGAAAAAGTAGAAAGCTTATATTTGTATGTCTTACGCCAAAAAGCCAAACAAAAATCTCAGCTATCAAAATCCTAGTCCCAGCATTTTAATTAGCCGATTCTTAATATCTTTTATCAGGAAGCTATATGTTCATAGCCATTGATCTCATTCTGATGGTTTAATGATCTTTCTCACAATGTGCTCATGAGTCGGTACAAGTCCTGCTTTCAATCCAAGTGGTTTAAATACCTTGTCTAAAACAGATTGAGTAAGTTTTCCTTTATCTTGTTCAATATCAGTTAACGTCCTACGACTTACACCGACTAAATTTGCATATTGTTCCTGAGACATACCAAGGATATTTTTTCGCAAATACGCCAATAATTGCCCTAATGTGATTTCATTCAATAAGTACTGCATATATAGATCAATAAGAACTTGTTGACGATCTTGAGTCTGATTTTTTGTATTCATAATAGTTCCCATCTATCTAATTTAGCTTCAACATATTCAAATGAAAGCGCTGGCATCTCCATAATTTGTTTTGGTACACCTTTATCTATTAATCTTTGTTTTAGCCCAACAAGATGACTTGCTAAACATTTCAATGTAGATAGAGACAAATTCGGATCGCATAAATGTGCAAGCTTTTGGGTAATTTGCTCCCATCGATATTCTCCTCCTTCCTCATAAGGACTTCCCCAAGTTGTTGATCTTGTAACAACTTCTGGATCAGCTTTCATTGGAGCAAAATCATAAATTGGAGCAAGCGAAATTTTTCCAGATTGTTTTAGAAATGAAGTATTTCGCCCATGATTATCAGAATTACCAAAAATAATATTGAGTAAATCTCGCTGTAACCACTCACAAACGAATTGTGCTGAATCAAACTCTGAATCAATAGATATCAGTAAATTGCATAGATTTTCAATCACTTCAAAGTGATTGAGATGGCTACCCGAAGCTTTATTTAATACGGAATAGACAGATTCAAGTCCATAACGATGCCATTTTTGGTTGTGCCATTCAACATCAAATCTTGGTAGCCATAATGATGGATATTTTTCACCTTCGATCAGCTTCATTTCTGTAGTTTCAATGGTATTGAAACCCAACTCTTTTAGCTCTTGATAGTAATAGTATTCTGCTCTGAGAATATTACAGTCGATCTCACTACGATTATTTCTTGGGAATTTAACTAGATAATGTTGATCAGGTTGATCAAAGTTTTGTTGATAAGTATCAATCCAAATATTTTGATCTTTTGTAGCACGAATCAATAATTTAGGAGCTTCACCACCCGCTCCTGTTGCACCACCACTAATTGCACCCATTTGCTGTGCATATTCAAGAAAATCTACATTTCGGTCAGCAACATCACTTTGACTAAAATAACGTAAATGCAGAGTTGATTCAGGATTGATTGGTGGAAGAGCTTCTTTTATTCTCAAATTGCCTACGGGTGCGATGCCACCTTTTTCTAATAAAATACTATCTTGCTCAGCATGCGTTAGTCTTTGTAGACCTAGAAAATTCACCCAATAACGGCGTGCAGCACCTGATGGAACAATATCATCTAAAAAACCAAACCATGAACTAGATTCATGTTTTATTAGTATTTGTACAGGTAGCGACAAACTACAGGCATGCTCATCTTGCTTGTCCAAATTGTGGATTGCGTATTCTAAATCGTAAGCTAATTCACTGGCACTTGCTGAGCCTAGTTTAGGTTCTAATAATGTTAGTTCAGCAATATCAAACCAACTTTGATCAAGTAACGCCTGTATTGTTAATTTTTTCATTGATGTAAATGTGCAATTATTTTCTCAAAAATACTCTCTTTTTTTATATTTGTGAATATATTTGCGCATAATTATTTTTTATGTAAGTTTTTGAGCATAAATTTGCTCATAACGATCTGTGGAAAATAACTTACTCAGTGTCTATTTAAAACCCTTTATTTCATTGTTATAAGGTATGAAAAATTAAATGTTTGAAAAATACTATTCCATCTATCGTTCTTAACGTGATCGAACTGTGTATCATTAAACATATTTTCTTTTTGATAAACTTCTTTTTATGAAGAATGCATTTTCTAACCACAAGCAAATTAGCGTGGTTTCTAGTTTCTCCGAACTTGTCAGTTCTAATTTTCAAGGAGATAGAAATGCGATTTGTTGGTATAGAAACCTGAATGGAGATTTTCAAGAAATCGTCAAAAAACTTCAGCTAAAGGAAAATATCACTGAGATTTCAGTTGATGATTTATTGGCTTTACAACTTTCTGAATATGGTCGTTTAGCAAGAGAAATCATAATTGCGGATATTCAGCAATTAACAGAGCTTGGCGCATCACCTACGCTTAACTTAATTCAAAACTACGAACGTGATGATGAGTTAGATTTTATTTCGACAGATGTTTATTCATTTCATGTTGATCGCTCGCCTATTCCAACAGATACTTTTTTATGTACCTATCACGGTGCGGCAAGTGAGATTCTGCCAAACGATCAAGTTGAGCAAAAGATTCTAGTTCCTGAAATTAGAGAAAAACTAAAAAATCTACATGATGGACCAGAAGCCGAATTTGAGAATTTTTTAGAAGAATATTTCTTTGATTTGCACTACCGAGCAAAACCTGAGAGTAAACCTGTTAATTTAGGTTTAGGTCATCTATGGCGTTTGGCAGTCGACCATCCAACACAACAAGTTTTACCCTGTGTGCATAGAGCACCGATAGAGATAGATGGAGAATATAGATTGCTGTTGATTTGTTAAAGACTAAAAAAGATTTCAAAAGCTCACAGAAAAGTGAGCTATACGGAGAAGATTTTTATCACATGCCTTTGTAAAGAAAGAAGCATCCAACGATCAATAACATTAAAGCAAAGCATTTTTTAAGTACGATTGGCGATAAAATATGTGCTGTTTTAGCTCCAAGCTTAGCCGTCATAAAACTCATAATGCTAATACCTAAAAATGCATAGATATGTACAAAACCAATAGTGTTAGGCACATTGATATGCTGTTTCATACCAAAAAAAATAAATCCTAAAGCACCTGCGATGGCAATTGGTAAGCCACATGCTGCTGAGGTTCCGACGGCTTTTTGCATGACTACACCATAATGATTTAGATAAGGAACGGTTAAACTCCCTCCCCCAATACCAAAAATTGCTGAAGCAACTCCGATGCCTGTACCTGCAAATATTTGTCGAGTTGTTGATGGTAATACCTTATCCTGATCGATTACATTTTTCGCCCCAAAGAACATTTTGTAAGCAACCCAGATCACAAATATCCCGATGATCAATTGTAAATTTGCCCCAGAAAGTAATCCCGCAATACCAGCTCCTAAAAATGAACCAAGGATTAGTCCTGGTGTTAGATTTTTAAATACAGGCCAAATCACGGCGCTGTTTTTATTGTGGGCGATCAATGAACTAATAGAAGTCACAATGATTGTTGCCAATGAGGTTCCCAAAGCCATATGCATGATGACATCTGGTTGGTATCCCATTTGAGTGAATACGATGTATAAAAGTGGAACGATAATGAGCCCACCACCGACACCAAAGAGTCCAGCAGCGAAACCAGCTAAAGCCCCGATGGCTAAAAAAATGATTAATTCCACGAGATATTTTCTTAAAATAAAGGGATGAATAGACAGTTGGCTCAGGCAATTTCTGCAATCTGCCCAACTTGATGATAAGCACGGTTAAAGTAGACTAACCCCTGATCATGCTGACTTTGTTGGATAGCAACGATACGACAAATAAAAATGGTATGTGTTCCAACTTCCTGAATCTGCTCAATTTGACAATCAAAACTAACCAAAGCATCTTTTAACACAGGTGCGCCAGTTTCTAATTCTGTCCAACTGCCATATTTAAAACGTTCTTCAGGACTCATCTTTGATGAAAACACTTTAGACATATGCTGATGATGTGCTGCCAAGACATTCACAGTGAGAATTTTATTTTCAACAAAGTGTGTATGTGAGCTAGACGCGATATTCATACATACCAAAAGTGTTGGTGGTGAATCTGTCACGCTGCACACAGCTGATGCTGTAAATCCATATCGACCTGTAGAGCCAATCGTTGTTACAACACTCACTGCACTTGTTAATAAAGACATTGCATTTCTAAAGTCTATTGCTTCAATCATTAAATTGTTCCTCAATTGAACCGTACCTTTTAGATTTAGCAATATCATGCTATTCCATTTCTTAGGCACACCATCTGCATGTGTTTTTAAATAGATGCGATCTTTGGTCAAGATTGACGCTAAAAGAGACTCATGGCTTGATCATTATTTTGATTGCAAACCATAAATCCTATTTAGCTCAAAATATTAGTTAGATAGTTCTTTTCGAACGATTTCTGCACCTGCGCTTAAAGCATTAAGTTTGCCTCTCGCTACATGGCGAGACAACGGCGCCATACCACAATTGGTTGATGGATAAAGTTTGTCAGCATCAACAAATTGCAAAGCTTTTCTTAAGGTATCGGCAACTTCTTCAGGTGTTTCGATATTATTAGTAGCAACATCGATCGCGCCTACCATCACTTTTTTACCGCGAATTAGTTCAATTAGATCCATTGGTACACGAGAGTTTTGGCATTCTAGCGAAACGATATCAATTTTAGATTTTTGAAGCTTAGGAAAGGCTTCCTCATATTGACGCCATTCTGAACCTAATGTCTTTTTCCAATCTGTATTGGCTTTAATACCGTAGCCATAGCAAATATGTACGGCTGTTTCACATTTCAGACCTTCTAGCGCTCTTTCTAAAGTTGCCACACCCCAATCATTGACCTCATCAAAAAATACATTAAATGCAGGTTCATCAAATTGGATAATATCAACACCAGCTGCTTCGAGTTCTCTCGCTTCCTGATTTAAGATTTTTGCGAATTCCCATGCTAGTTTTTCGCGGCTTTTATAATGTCCGTCATATAAGGTATCAATCATGGTCATAGGACCTGGTAATGCCCATTTGATCGGTTGATTGGTTTGTTGACGTAAAAATTTAGCATCTTCAACGAATACAGGTTTTTGACGACTGACAGCACCCACAACGGATGGAACACTTGCATCGTAACGATTTCGAATTCGAACCGTTTCACGCTTCTGGAAATCAACGCCATCTAAGTGTTCAATAAATGTTGTGACGAAATGTTGGCGAGTTTGCTCACCATCACTTACGATATCGATGCACGAGTGTAATTGCTCGTGCAGTGACAGTCTTAAAGCATCTTGCTTAGCTTCATAAAGTTGTTCATCTTGGAGTTTCCATGGCGACCAAAGCTTTTCAGGTTCAGCTAACCAAGAGGGTTTTGGTAAGCTGCCAGCAGTTGATGTCGGTAATAATCTTTTCATAATCAGTAATCTTCTATATCGGTTTACACAGCAGCATAATTTTGTTCGGTGTAGTTCTCAGCCCACTGTTCGAGAATCTCTCGATAAGGTTTGATAAATTGCTCTTCAGTGAATTTGCCTTGTTTTACAGCTAACTGACTACGCTCTTCACGGTCGTATACGATTTGCGTTAAAGAGTAATCTTGGTATTTCAAACTTGGTTGATAGCATTTGCTAGCTACAGAGTTAGCATTGTAAATTTCAGGTCGGTAAATCTTTTGGAATGTTTCCATTGTGCTGATTGCACTAATGAGTTCTAGGTTGCTGTAATCACTTAGCAAATCACCTGAAAAATAAAAAGCTAATGGCGCTACACTGTTAGCAGGCATGAAATAACGTACTTTTAACCCCATTTTCTTGAAGTATTCATCAGTTAGAGAATATTCATCTTGTTGATATTCAACGCCTAATACAGGATGAACATTTGCAGTTTGATAATATGTTTTTGTGCTCGACACACTCAGGCATATCACAGGTGCTTTATCAAAATTCGCTTTATATGCCGCTGAGTTGATTAAGTGTTTAAAAAGCTTGCCGTGTAATACACCAAAGTTATCTGGCGCACTAAATTTTGCTTGATTTTTACTGTGTTCTAGTAATAAGACACTAAAATCATAATCACGCACATAAGATGAAAAACTATTACCTACCATGCCATCAATACGCTTATTTGTCTGATGATCAACAATTGTTGTTTTTAGCATTTCAATAACTGGAAATGCATGACCATTACCTTCGATATCCATATTTGCTGAAATAATATCGATTTCAACTGAATAACGATCCGCTTTTGGATTATCCCAATGTGCTAAGTCATTGAAACGATTATTGATCATTTGTAAGGTTTTACGTAGATTTTCTTGACGGCTCTCACCTCTTGCTAAATTTGCAAAGTTAGTTGTAAGACGTGTGCTTTCTGAAGGATGATAATTTTCATCAAAACGAATACTTTTAATAGAACATGTAAATTTTTTACTCATTGTACTACTACCCTAATCTCTAAGATAAAACCTGAATTTCTGTATGAAATAATTTATACATGAATGTTCACATGAGTAAAAATGATTTAATCTAACCAAAAGATGAATAAAATTCATGGTTGTGTGTTTTTATGGGTTTCAGTGCTCTAACCTGAATGAACTTCATCATGAGCTGAAAAACTATCAGGATATTGATTGAATTATTGCTATAAGGGTGTGTTTGTAATTTGGAGTTATTCTTTAGATGATGACATACAATCTTTCTTTTCTATTTTTTCGTTTACAACGATATAAAACTTGAATTTTATTAATCGAATAACAGAATCCCATATAAAAAAGACGATCCAATTTTTAAGTCAGATCGTCTTTATTCATATCAGTGAATTGGATTTAGAAATTCACCGACCAAGAAAATTGTGCGGTGCGTGGAGCGCCTAGGAACAAATAATCATCCCCAAAGAAGCTTCCCGCATCTCTCCAATATTTTTTATTAAATAGATTGTCAACATTGAATCTTAACGTGTTTTCATAGCCATTAGCTTTAAAGTTATAAGCTGCACCAGCATTAAAAACTGTGTAGCTTGGAACTTTTACACTGCCTATTTTATTGGCATATTTACTTGAACTGTATTGTGTACCAGCCAGTAGTCTTAAGCCTTCTACTTGTGGCAATTGATACGATAAATAAGTTGCAAAACGTACTTTAGGAACATTCTGAGTTTGATGGCCTTGATATTCAGCGACATCAATCTCTTTTAAGCGTGAACGAGTCAGCGCCAAAGTCGAGACCATATCTAAATTCTGTGTCAAACGTCCTTGCAAACCAAGTTCTAAACCTAAGTTATGTTGTTTACCATCAGTTAAGTAATAGTTATCAGCATTCGTATATTGATGATCTTGTTCTAGATCAAATATTGCTGCTGTAAATAACATAGATGGTAATTGATGCTTCAATCCCAGTTCATATTGGGTGGATTTGATTGGAGCAAGTGTTTCAAATGCATTACCGACAATCCCTTTTTCTTCATTACCGAAGGCATACCACGGCGCTTGTCCGCCATCACTTAGACCTTTGCTAAATGATGTGTAAACTTGCGTATTTTCCCAAGGTTGGTACATCACTGCAAATTGTGGCAAGAATCGGTTTAAATCTGTATCACGAATCATATTCGCTGCCGCATCATAAGCTTTCTCATCTAAAGAAAGGATTTTTCCACCTATATGAACTGACCATGCGTCATTGAAACGGATTTGGTCTAGTAGATTTAATGCGGTTTGCTGACTATCAAGGGACTTATAGCGATTGCCTAGAGCTACATCTGTAGGCTTATAGTCCACAGTATTGTTATAGATGTTGCCCGTACCAACGAGTTGATTGATTGCATCATATTGAGCACGTCGTTTATAGGTATGAGATAACTCGACATTTAAGCTATGCTGCCATGTCCCTGTTGCGAACTTGCCGTTTAATCCTGTTTTAAATTGATTTGTTAAATAACTATCATCTGGACTACGGAAATCATAAATATCGTAGTTACCTTTTTGATCAAAGGTATTGCCTAAACCTGTAAATTCACAAATCTCACTATAACAACCCCACGGGAATGCTGAATAGTCATCAACGACTACACGGCTTTGCGAAGCGGATAAGCTTGCTGTCCAATCATCATTGAGACGATGCGTATATTTTAAACTCGTATTCAGACTTTCATTAGTAACGGGTTTACTCCAACTTTGATAACCCAGTAAACGATCCCATTCCACATTAGTCGGTACAATTTTTCCATCTAATAATTGATAGCCTGGTACCGAGCGCTGACGTTGGCGTTGTGATTCAATATCAAACTCAAGTTTTGAATCATCAGAAATCTTCCAGTCCAAAGCAACTGAACCAAAAAGTCGCTTCCCATTTGTATGCTCTACATACGGATGAATCTCTTCGTGAGCTAAATTGATTCGATAGCCAAATTGTTGATTTTCACCCACGATATCGCCTATATCTGTTGCGATACGATAACCACCCTGACTATCTGTTTCTAAGGTAACTGAACGAATATCCTTTGGACGTTTAGTCACGTAGTTAACTATTCCACCTGGCGTAGACATACCACTTTGGATTGCGCTGATACCCTTTAAGATCTCGACTTGCTCTTTATTTTCTAACGCAA
The DNA here is from genome assembly GCF_001767535.1 of Acinetobacter sp. GWC1_38_13. Classification (NCBI taxonomy): domain Bacteria; kingdom Pseudomonadati; phylum Pseudomonadota; class Gammaproteobacteria; order Moraxellales; family Moraxellaceae; genus Acinetobacter; species Acinetobacter sp. GWC1_38_13. The sequence goes on from NZ_MELG01000048.1 coordinate 9,735, forward strand.
CATTTTGCTCGCCTCTAAGTAAGTTGCCATTGAGTAGATAACTTGAACCTAGATTGAGCGCGAAACCACGCATAATAAAGTTTGAGTAATAGCCAATAGGCGCATAACCATCCCCTACAGAAGCATCATTTTTCACAACGTCAGCCAGTGTTTTTGCATGCTGATCAGCAATGCGTTCGGCAGTAATCGTGCTCACTGAAGCAGGAATTTTAGCAACGGTTTGTTGATTAAAACCTGATAAATTGATTTGAGGTTGGTAGTACACACTTTGAATGGATTGTGCTGCTAAAGTGATAGTTGGAAGTTGCGAAACAGTGTTTTCATCTTCTGCATTTGCGACGACTGAACTTAGTCCCATACACGAAAATGAACCAACGGTTAGAAGCGCTTTTTGTAAACGAGAAAATGAAAATGGATAAGTTTTCACAGTAGTTGCCTAACCCCAAAAAAGATAATGGTATAACCTGAATTTTCGAGGCTGAGTATTCACAATTTTTGATGCTTGAACAAGCGCCTTTGCTTACATATATCTGAATTTTTAGCTACTCCGATAATCCGACAAACAAAATGACCAGTTCAGCCAAACCGTGTTAGTATTTGAAAATGACAATTCATCATGTCAAATTAAAAAAGAAAGGAATTGCTATGCTAAAAATGCAACAAATCAACATCACTCAAGAATTCAATGCCCCTGTCGAAAAGGTATTTGCGATCCTCAGCGAACATGAAAATTTGAATAAGCTCTTCGCTCCAGCAAAAGTGACTCGTTTGAGTGATGGTCAAGATGCACGTAATGGGGTTGGTTCAGCGCGTAAGTTATCTATACCACTCACACCTTCATTTGTTGAAACAAATTTAGTCTATAGAGAAAATGAATTGATTGAATACGCGATTACTAGTGGTATTGCACCAATTAAAGCGCATCGCGGCGTAATGAAGTTTACTGATTTGGGAAATAATCGTAGTCGTTTGGACTATACGATTAGCTTTAAGGGTCGTGTGCCTTTTATTGGGCCAATTATCAAATTGGCATTACAAAATGGTGTGAGCCGTGGACTTAAAAAACTAAAAGTATAAGTTTTAGAGAAATTTCGTATTCTCTAATTTGAATCTTAACTCCCATAATTTCTGATTGTGGGAGTTTTTATTTGCTGTATAGATCAACTTTTCTTTCAAAATTAATTTCTAAAATAACATTCAGCTTATTTTTACGATAAATTAGATCTATTCAATAATTTACTTAGGAAAAGCGATGACTCTTAAGCAGCTAAAGGCATTTTTAGCACTTGCGCGTACTTTAAATTATGCCAATGCTTCGCTGGAACTGCACTTAAGTCAATCTGCTTTAAGTCTAAGTATAAAAAGTTTAGAAGATGAACTCGGCGGTAAGTTGTTTAATCGAAATACACGTCGTGTTGAACTGACTCAAGAAGGTAAATCTCTCATTCCCTACGCAAAAAAACTATTGGCAAATTGGGATGAAATGGAAAATGACGTTAAACAACGCTTTAAATTAAATCGCGGCACACTCAGTATCGCCTCGATGCCCTTTTTTACCCATGCGATCTTGCCTGATGTGATTCATTCTTTTTTATCTGAGCATCCAAACCTTAATTTTTCGATCCATGATATTCCAAATGAAACCATTATAGAAAAAGTTCAAGATGGCATCTTTGAGCTAGGTGTTTGTTTTGAACCAGAACTGACCGAAGGCTTAGAGTTTGTGCCTTTGTTTGATGAAGACTTTCTCGCCTTACTTCCTAAAAATCATCTCTTAGCAGACAAAGCACGTATTTCGTGGCAACAATTGTTTGCTAATCCTTTTATTACCCTACAAAAGCCATCGATTGTTCGTCACTTGGTTGAGCAAAACTGTTTGCGCAACAATATGACTTTGGATTTGAAAATTGAGTGTCATCAGATTTCTTCATTATCTAGTTTTGTTGCACATGGTATTGGGGTAAGCGCGATTCCACGTCATTTTGCCAAGCATATAGACTTAACAGAGAATGTATTACTCGAACTGGAAGATGGAACCATCCACAAAACGGTTGGTATCGTCTATAAAAAGAATTTTGAAATATCACATATTTCGGCACAATTTATTCAGTCATTGAAAAGGTATAAATTTTAAATAACTCATTATTGTAATTGGTTATATATTTTTTACTTTTAAATAAATATATTTATTATTAATATTTTCAATTGTTTATGAATTTTAATCTATTATTTTTTAAGATTAAAATCCATCCAAATGAATCAATTTATTAATTAAACTCATTAATCCTTGAGAAAAATCAACTTCTATCTACCTAGTCCTAATGCTAAAACTAAATCACTAAGGGACGATAGGACAATAATAGAATGAATAAGGTATATGCCAGTGCTGAGGCAGCAATCAAAGATGTGGTTGCTAATAACCAAACCCTTGCCGTGGGCGGTTTTGGGTTATGTGGAATTCCTGAGCAGCTCATTGTCGCGGTTAAAGAAAGTGGTGTAACAGGTCTTACTTGTATTTCAAATAATGCAGGTGTTGATGATTTTGGCCTAGGTATTTTATTGCATACCAAACAGATCAAAAAAATGATCTCATCTTATGTGGGTGAAAATAAAGAATTTGAACGTCAATATCTAAATGGCGAGCTTGAAGTTGAATTAACTCCACAAGGAACATTAGCTGAAAAATTACGCGCTGGCGGTGCTGGTATTCCAGCTTTTTATACGAAAACTGGTGTAGGAACTCTGATTGCTGAAGGCAAAGAAGAACGTAATTTTCATGGTAAAAAATACATTTTAGAAGAATCTCTTACTGCTGATGTTTCTCTTATTAAAGCTTACAAGACAGATAAAGCTGGAAATTTAATATTCCGTAAGACGGCTCAGAATTTTAATCCTGAATGTGCAATGGCTGGGAAAATTACCATTGCTGAAGTGGAACAAATCGTTGAGATTGGTGAATTAGATCCAGATGAAATCCATTTACCAGGGATTTATGTGAATCGCATTATTTTAAATGCATCACCAGAAAAACGTATCGAACAAAAAACTTTAAGCATGGAGGCAGTTTAAAATGGCTTGGTCACGTAATGAAATGGCACAGCGTGCTGCACAAGAACTCGAAGATGGCTTCTATGTGAACTTAGGTATTGGCTTACCTACCCTTGTTGCCAACTATATTCCAAAAAACATGAATGTATGGTTGCAGTCTGAAAATGGGCTGCTTGGTATCGGCGCATTTCCTACTGAAGAAACCTTAGATGCAGATTTGATCAATGCTGGAAAGCAAACGATTACTGCACGTGCAGGTGCGGCATTTTTCTCAAGTTCAGAATCTTTCGCAATGATCCGTGGCGGTCATGTCAATATTGCGATTTTAGGCGCTATGGAAGTTTCTGAACAAGGTGACTTAGCCAATTGGATGATTCCAGGTAAGAAAGTCAAAGGTATGGGCGGTGCAATGGACTTGGTTGCAGGTGTTCAAAAAGTTGTGGTTCTCATGGAACACTGTGCGAAAGATGGTACGCCTAAAATTGTGAAAAACTGTAGCTTACCACTGACAGGTCAAGCCGTTGTTCATCGTGTAATAACGGATTTAGGTGTCATGGATATTACATCTGAAGGTGTTGAACTGATTGAACTCGCAAAAGATGTGACGCTTGAACAAATTCGAGCAGTAACAGGTGTGCCATTAATTTTTGATAAATCTTTAGTGGCATAAATGAGATGAGATATTCTGCTCTTGTCTGTTGAACTGGAGCAGTTTTACGACAACATACATTTAAAGAGATATAAAAATGAGTTCGATTGTTATTGTGTCAGGTAGTCGTACCGCGATGGGCGGTTTTCAAGGTAGCCTTGCTAGTTTAACTGCTCCAGAATTAGGTGCTGCTGTAATCCGTGAGTCTATCCAGCGTGCTGGTATTGCACCAGAGCAAGTCAATGAAGTGATTTTTGGTTGTGTATTGAGTGCAGGCATTGGTCAAGGTCCTGCTCGTCAAGCAATGCGTAAAGCTGGAGTTCCAGATCATGTTGGCGCAGTGACCATCAATAAACTATGTGGTTCTGCGATGAAAGCAGTATTGATGGCATCAGATGCTTTGAAAGCTGGTAGTGCAAATATTGTGGTTGCGGGCGGTATGGAATCAATGACCAATGCACCATATATCCTACCTAAAGCACGTGGTGGCTATCGTATGGGACATGGTGAAATCAAAGATCATATGTTTCTGGATGGTTTGGAAGATGCTGAAACTGGTCGTTTAATGGGTTCATTTGCTCAGGATATGGCAAATACTAAAGGCTTCACCCGTGAGCAAATGGATAACTTTGCGATTTCTTCACTCAAAAAAGCTCAAACAGCGATTACAGAAGGATATTTCAAAGATGAAATCGTCGCTGTAGAAGTTAAAACACGTAAGGGTGTTGAGGTGATTGACCAAGATGAGCAACCTCTGAAAGCAAATCTTGATAAAATTCCGACACTACGCCCTGCTTTTAGCAAAGACGGTACGATTACGGCAGCCAATTCGAGTTCGATTTCGGATGGTGCTGCGGCTTTGGTACTTTCTACAGAAGATTATGCACAAGCAAATGATTTAAATGTCTTGGCTAAGATTGTAGCTACTTCGAGTCATTCGCAACATCCAAGTGAGTTTACGATTGCTCCAATTAGTGCGATTCAAAAAGTACTTGATCGTGCTGGCTGGTCAGTTGAGGATGTCGATGCATGGGAAATCAATGAAGCTTTCGCGATGGTGGCTATGGCTCCGATTCATGAGTTAGGTATTGATGAAGCTAAAGTCAATATTCACGGTGGCGCATGTGCTTTAGGTCATCCGATTGGTGCGACAGGTTCACGTATTATTCTTTCATTGATCTATGCATTAAAACGTCTAGGCAAGAAGAAAGGCGTCGCTGCATTATGTATTGGTGGTGGTGAAGCAACAGCTGTTGCGATTGAAATCTAAATTATCAAGTATCAATAAAGCATCTCAATCGAGATGCTTTTTTTGCATAAAAATGATGTGTGGAAAAGGTTTGATCTGATTTATATTCATTTTTCTTTCTAGATTGAATGAAAAAATAGATACCAGTCTCATGTAAATCCAAGTGTTTTAAAGAATTAAGGGTTGTCAGGAATTGAGCCAACTCACTTCTATTCTTACCTTTTTGATTTTAAGTTCTGTCTGAAATAAAAAAAGCACATCAGCCTATCTGATGTGCTTTTCATGTTTTATAGAAGAATCAAATCATATTAAGTTAAGCATTACTTGATTCGGTCAAGCTAGTTTTTACTTCTTCTACTTGTTGTTGCTCATCATCAAATTTATGACGTTTCAAACTCAATATCGCGCAAATTGCTAACATTGCAGGGATAGAAATCATCACAAAATTCATGGTATGCGGTAAGTTTAAGGTTAATAACAAGCCTGTTAAAATCGGACCGACAATCGCACCAATTCGACCTACACCAGAAGCACAACCAATTCCAGTCGAGCGAACACTTAATGGATAGTATTGCGCAACATAGCTATAAAGAAGGATTGAAGTACCAATCGTCGCTGCGCCAGCAACAGTTACTAAACCATATAAAACATAAGCTGGAGAGTTAAATCCTAAGCCGATCAGTGCCACTACACCTGCCATCAGCATTCCCATGATCACAGGTTTCAAATGGAATTTGTCTGAGAGAATGCCACCACCAATTGAACCAATCATTGCACCAACATTCAAAGCAAATAAGAATAAGATACTCTTGCCGAGTGAATAACCTGCTGCAAGCATAAGTTTTGGTAACCAACTGCTTAGTGCGTAAACCATTAATAAGCACATAAAGAACAATACCCAAAACATAAGCGTATTGAATGCACGTCCTTGTTGAAATAAGCCTTTTACAGAACTACCTGTTGGAACATTATCTTCATTCAACACTAAACGCGTATTAATACCGATGCTTTGTTCAGGTGAGATTTTTTGAATGATGCTATGTGCTTGATCAGTTTTGCCAGTTTTAACCAAAAAGGTTAAAGATTCAGGTAGGAATTTCCAGATAACAGGTAATAAAATTAAAGGAATACCAGCAATCAAGAACATGATCTGCCAACCTTGACTCTCAACTAAATAACTTCCGATAAGCGCAGATAGAATTCCACCGATCGCATAACCACTAAACATCGTGCCAACTAAGGTACTGCGAATACGTTTAGGTGCGTACTCTGATGTGAGTGCGACGAGATTTGGCATAACCCCACCTATCCCTAAACCTGCTAAAAACCGTAAAATACCAAATTCAAAAGGATTTGATGCAAACGCACCTAAAAAAGTAAAACCGCTAAAGAAGGTCACACAGATTAAAATTACATTTTTACGTCCGATTTTATCTGCCAAAGCACCGAATACCATGGCTCCAAACATCATTCCGCACAAAGCCGTACTGGCGAGCATGCCTGCTTGTACATCTGCGCTTTGCCTGATGCAGTCATAGGAAATTCATTAAAGAATTTTACGTAACGAGGCACTTTATTATGTGAAATGTGTTCCTTACAGAAACTACGGATGTTGTCTTCATTGGTCTGATGATGTTCATGCAAAATAATACAAGCACATAGTTCTTCACCGTAACGCGTATCAGGTAGACCGATCACTTGCACATCACAGATCGCAGGATGGGTATATAAGAAGTCTTCGATTTCTTTAGGAAAGAGATTTTCTCCACCTCGAATGACG
>NZ_MELG01000049.1:0-48751 GCF_001767535.1 Acinetobacter sp. GWC1_38_13
GCTCGTAACAATCAACAAGCTGGACCTTACAGTTTAGAACAAGTAAACCAAATGCTCGCTAGTCAACAAGTTTTACTTACTGACTTAGCATGGCATGAAGGTATGACTGAATGGAAAACCCTTGGAGAATTAACTCAAGGCAAACTTGTATACGAACCTGTAGGTTATTCAACTTTTAATACACCAATTAAAAATGAAGCTGAAAATTCAAGCTTCAAAATTAAAGTTGAAACGAAGTCTGATAATTTTGAACTGGCGTCATTTGCGTCGCGTGCGTTGGCAAAAATATTTGATCTAATGCTATGGCTACCGATGGCAGCAATTCCCTCTTTCTTTTTTGATCAAAGCCAATACACTCAATTGTTTGAAATTCAAAAACAATTACAGGCTACAGACGTAGCATCTAGTAAAGCTGTTGAACTGCAACAACAACTTCTTCAATTAATTCCAAATGAAGCATGGATCAGTATTTTTGCATATCTTATTATCATGTTGATGTTACAAGCATTCATGATTGCAAAATCAGGTCAAAGTCTTGGAAAGAAAATTGCCAAAATCAAAATCGTAGATGCTGAGACAACCACAAATGTAAGTACAATTCGTGCTTTCTGGGTGAGAAGCATACTTTTCATCATTCTGAATCTACTATTTATGCCTTTTATCACAATTATTGATTATGGATTCTTCATGTTGAACAAAAAACGTCAAACTTTGCATGATAAATTAGCCAAAACGAAAGTCGTAAAGCAATAAATAAGTGAAGATATAAAAAAGAGGATTTACTCCTCTTTTTTTATATATTAAATTGATATCTATAGAGAAAAATAACAACTGAACCCGAATCCCTACAAGATAAATCGGGTTTGAAAACAAGCATTTCAGCGTACTTTATCAGTAGCTTAGTTTTTCAATATGAGGCATAATGCCCTACAACGTAGCGGTGTCGGATAATTGACAAGCATTTCACAAAAAATTCTTATCAATCATGCGACACTTTAATCGCTATCCCATAATTTAATTAGGGAATGGGACTCTTCACCGAGGTTGTAAAATGAGACAAACGATTTTAGCTGTATTGTCTTTATCAACGATGGCTGCACTCTTGACTGGGTGTGGCGGTGATATGGTACTACTAAACAATAAAGGTCCAGTTGGTCAAGGTCAAAGTGACCTCATGATGACTGCGATCTATCTAATGCTTTTGGTGGTAATTCCATCAATTATCATGGCATTATGGTTTGGTTGGCAATATCGCGCATCGAATAAAGATGCAGACTATAAACCTACTTGGGCACACTCTACGACAATTGAGATCGTTGTTTGGGGTGTTCCTGTCATTATTATTGGTATTTTAGCTTGGTTAACTTGGTGGGGTTCCCACAAGTACGACCCTTACCGTCCGTTAGAGTCAGATAAAGCGCCTTTAACTGTTCAAGCCATCGCTGAACAATTCAAATGGATTTTTATCTATCCTGAGCAAAACATTGCAACGGTAAACGAAGTACGCTTCCCAGAAAAAACGCCTGTAAGCTTTAAGATTACTTCTAACTTTACGATGAACTCGTTCTTCATCCCACAGTTAGGTGGTCAGATCTATGCTATGGCGGGTATGCAGACTCATCTTCACCTTTTAGCAGACGAACCAGGTGTATTCCGTGGTTTCTCAGCTAACTATTCAGGTTATGGTTTCTCACAAATGCGCTTCAAGGCACATAGTGTAACTGAACCAGAGTTTGCACAGTGGGTAGAAGCTGTTAAAGCGGGTAATGGTACAAGTATCAATGCTGAAGCAATTCAAAAAGGTACACTTGACCAAGCTGAATTAGCGACTCTTAAAGATGGCAATCGTTCTAAATATCAGATCGAAGCACTTGTAGCAAAAGCAAAGACTCCAGAAGAAAAGCAAGAGGCTGAAGAAATGAAGCCTTACCCTACAGAGCCACATCCTGTGACTTATTATTCTTCAGTTGAGCCTAAATTATTCGAATCTGTTATCAATCATTATATGAGCAACTATCATGGTGCAGACCACTCAGCTCCTGCTGAGCATGCAACTGAAGCAACTCATACCAATGATGAACATGCCACAGCTTCTGCAGAGGAATAAGACATGTTTGGAAAGTTAGGACTTGATGCAATTCCGCACGATCCGATCGTGTTGGTCACAGTTGCAATGATGGTTTTAGGTGGTATCGCGCTTGTTGCTGGTATTACTTATTTCAAAAAATGGGGCTATCTGTGGAACGAATGGTTCACATCAGTAGACCATAAAAAAATCGGTATTATGTATATCATTGTATCTGTAATCATGCTATTGCGTGGTTTCGCTGATGCAATCATGATGCGTTTACAACTTTTCCTCGCTAAAGGCGGTGGTGAAGGTTACCTACACCCAGAACACTACGATCAGATTTTTACCGCACATGGTGTAATCATGATCTTCTTCGTGGCAATGGGTCTTGTTGTAGGTATGATGAACATCTCAGTACCGCTACAAATTGGTGCTCGTGACGTTGCATTCCCATTATTGAACTCACTAAGTTTCTGGTTATTTGCTGGTGCTGCTGGGTTGATGATGGCTTCACTAGCGTTAGGTGAATTCGCTGCGACAGGTTGGATGGCTTATCCACCTCTATCTGGCATCGAATATTCTCCTGGTGTAGGTGTTGACTACTACATTTGGGCACTGCAAGTTTCAGGTTTAGGTACGCTTTTATCTGGTGTTAACTTCTTCGTTACCATTATTAAAATGCGTGCACCTGGCATGAAATTAATGGACATGCCAATTTTTACTTGGACATCACTCTGTACAGCTGTGTTAATCATTGCATCTTTCCCTGTATTAACAGGTACGCTTGCAATGTTGACATTAGACCGTTACTTCGGTTTCCACTTCTTCACAAATGAGCTTGGCGGTAGCCCAATGCTTTATGTGAACTTGATTTGGACTTGGGGTCACCCAGAAGTTTACATCTTAGTATTACCAGCATTTGGTCTATACTCAGAAATCGTTGCAACGTTCTCTCGTAAGACGTTGTTCGGTTACAAATCAATGGTATATGCAACTATCGCAATTACTGTACTTGCGTTCGTTGTATGGCTTCACCACTTCTTTACCATGGGTGCGGGTGCAAACGTTAACGCATTCTTCGGTATTATGACGATGGTTATTGCGATTCCTACAGGTGTGAAAATCTTCTCTTGGTTATTCACAATGTATAAAGGACGCATTACTTATACTACCCCGATGCTTTGGACACTTGGTTTCCTTGTGACTTTTGGTATCGGTGGTTTAACTGGTGTACTTATGGCTGTTCCGCCTGCGGACTTCCTTGTACACAACTCACTCTTCTTGATTGCTCACTTCCATAACGTAATTATCGGTGGTGTGGTGTTTGGTATGTTTGCCGGCATCATCTTCTACTGGCCGAAAATGTTTGGTTGGAAACTCAATGAAGCTTGGGGTAAAGCTGCGTTCTGGTTCTGGTTTATTGGTTTCTACTTTGCATTCATGCCTCTTTATATCCTTGGCTTCATGGGTATGACACGTCGTTTGAATACATATGACAACCCTGAATGGGATCCATACTTAGCAATTGCATTGTTCGGTGCGGTATTGATTGCTATCGGTATTGCTTGTTTCCTTATGCAGATTATCGTTGGTTTCTTACAACGTCATCAAAATATGGACTACACAGGCGATCCATGGGATGGTCGTACATTTGAATGGGCTACCTCATCTCCTGCTCCATTCTATAACTTTGCACATCTACCAGCAGCTGACGGTATCGACCGCTTCTGGACAGATAAAGAAAATGGTGTAGCTTACGCACGCGATACTAAATATGAAGATATCCATATGCCGACTAATCGTGCAGCTGGTTTCATCATTGCAATGTTCATTACTGTTCTTGGTTTTGCATTGATCTGGCATATTTGGTGGCTTGTAGTTGTTTCTTTCGTTGCTTCAGTTGTTAGCTTGATCGTAAGCTCATTCACTAAGAATGTTGATTACTATGTACCTGCTGCAGAAGTTGAACGTATTGAAAATGAACGCTATGCGTTACTTGAAAAACACTTGAAGAAGGACTAAGGAAATGGCTGAAGTACTTCATCACGACAACCACGGTCATGACGGTCATCACGAACACGATGACACAGACTTAACGGTCTTTGGTTTCTGGACATATTTGATGAGTGACTTGATTCTTTTCGGATCACTCTTCATTGCGTTCGCTGTATTAAGCAGTCATATTCCGCCTGGTACTCCAAGTGCGAAAGATCTTTTTGGTGATTCTTTAGGTTTTGTTTTAACTGAGACCTTTGCCCTTTTGATCTCTTCGGTAACATTTGGATTCGCTGTTCTTGCATCTTATAAAAAGAACGTTAATCAAGTGATTGCTTGGTTGTTTGTTACTTTCTTATTTGGTGCAACGTTCATTGGGATGGAAATTTATGAATTCCAGCACCTGGTACATGCTGGCCATGGTCCAACTCATAGTGCGTTCTTATCAGCATTCTTTACTTTAGTTGGTACACACGGTATCCACGTAACTTCTGGTTTAGTTTGGATGCTGGTACTTATGTATCAAATTAAAAAGAATGGTTTGACACTACCGAATACACGTCGTCTTGCTTGCTTAAGCTTGTTCTGGCACTTCCTTGACATCGTTTGGATCTGTGTATTCAGCGTCGTTTACTTAATGGGAGTTCTCTAATGAGTGGTCATGACCATAATGCTGCAGGTGCATCACACGGTAACTTCAAACAGTACACGGTTGGTTTCATCCTGTCTGTTGTCCTCACCATCATTCCTTTTGGAATGGTGATGGCGGGTGGTTTTAGTCGTGGTATTTTAATGACTGTAATCGCAATTACAGCGGTTGCTCAGGTGCTTGTACAGCTTGTGTATTTCCTACACATGAATACATCATCAGAACAACGCTGGAACTTGATTGCATTCATCTACACAATCCTATGCATCGCTGTTCTTCTTGTTGGTTCAGTATGGATTATGAATTACCTACACTACAACATGATGATCTAAACTGATTGTCATGTGGAAAAAGTATTTATTCCTGACTAAACCAGGAATTCTCTTCGGTAATTTTATTACCACCTTGGGCGGCTTCTTTTTAGCCGCCCAAGGCGCTATAGATATCCTCTTATTATTATTGACCTTACTAGGGACAACTTTTGTAGTTGCTTCTGGTTGTGTCGTGAATAATGTGATTGACCAAGATATCGATCAAAAAATGCAGCGTACGATGAATCGTGCTCTTGTTAAAAAGACAATCTCTCCAACAATTGCAATGCTCTATGCATTGGTCTTAGGAGCTATTGGATTTGGCATTTTATGGTTCTTTGTAAATGCATATGCATTCTTGTTTGCTGTCATTGGTTTTGTTGTCTATGTCGGTTTTTATAGTTTGTGGACTAAACGTACTACAATCCATCAAACTGTAATTGGTAGTATTTCTGGAGCGAGTCCTCCTGTTATTGGTTATACGGCTGTAACTCAACAATTTGATATGGCTGCCCTATTAATTTTTGTTGCATATGCTTTATGGCAAATGCCACATTCTTGGGCGATTGCTATCTATCGTTTTGATGATTATAAAAACGCAGGAGTACCAATTTTACCTGTAGCACGCTCTATTCTACGCACGAAAATAGAATCCTTAATTTATGTGATTTTATTTACTATTGCGATGAATGGTTTATATGTTTATGGATATACCAATATTGTATTCTTGGTGATCTGTAATTTACTTTGTGCTTACTGGTTCTACATTGGTATTTTAGGTTTTAAAGCTGAAAATGACCAACTTTGGGCAAAACGCTTTTTCTTATTTTCAGTGATTTTGATTACTGTAATTAGTTTAAGTTTCAGTTTTACTTTTAATAGTCCTGCACCCACCTTCCCTATTTTCTAAAAAGATAGAGGAACCTCTATCTTTTTATTCTCTGCTTCAATTGTTATCATTTCGTGCAATAAAAACATTCATACTTTATTGCCTAAATGAAACTTCAAAATATATCGATTTTAAAACCCATTTTTTATACTTTTATCACAGCAATTTCTATTCAAGCTCAAAGTATTTATGCTGGAGCTGAAAATATCTGTGAACCAAATCTACACTTAGATGATCGCGATCTAAATGGTTGCAGTAATTTACCTGTTCTATATCCTTCAAACGATAGTCAAACTAATACTGCCTTATTACTAAGCGATTTGGGTCTAGCTGAAATCGAACCAATGCCTATAGATCAAAACTTATGGGATGCGACTTTTGGTTCTGTGCCATTTGATGCTGCAAATGTATCATTGGCAACGAAGAATAAAATTCAGAATCAGAGAAATGAATTAACAGTAAAAGACGAAATCATATTTGATGAACGTTGTTATAGTTTTGATTCAGGCAACTATGCTTTTATTAATCAAGTTAAAACCCATAAACTAATTCCAGCAAATGAAAAGCTTGTTCTGATCAACGAACGCAAGAAGATGAATCAATGTGACAATAAAATTGCATTGATCTCTATCGATCCAAATTGGTCAACAACCACGCGTCAATACGCATCTTATTTAAATGCGAGTATTTTGTTTTATAATGCTAACTATTCATCTTCTACGAAAATTTTTACGGTATTAACTTCGGTTGAAGATGCATGGTTGAAAGAAACAGCTCAATATATGTTGATTCGGACGACTCTCAATTCAGCTTATGCAACAGGTGTTGATCAATACGGTGATGTATACCTTGATAATATTAATCAAAACTTACTAAAACAGTTCTTAGGTCATATCACGAACTATCTAAATGCTTACCCTAATGGTCGTTATGTAGCAAGTGCGCGTGGATTTTTACGTCGTGGTTTTTGGTTATCTAAACGCCAAGATCTTTTAGTCAATGAGATCGTATGGCAAATTCAAAATCCTAAATCTAAATTTTACAATTTAGATATGGGACAACTTCCTGCTGAAATTGATAGACGTATTTTTAGTAGCAATTCATTTGAACTCAAAAATCTCAAGGACCCTTTTTTCTTGACTATATATAATTTAATGAATATGCGTGACTACAAAACTGAACATTACCAACCTATTACGTGGTCTCAACTTAATGCACAAAAAGATTTCTTTAAAACTCAATCTGAATTATTTAACTATTTAAGAGCGATTCATTTATTTTTTATTCAGAATAAACCCCAAGATGCTTTAAATTATTTACCAAAGTCAAATATTAAAAATACTAATTATTTACAACTAAGCCAAACTTTTTTAAAAGGTCAAATATTGGAAAAACTCGGTCAAAACCAAACTGCTGAAGAATACTGGACTAACCAGCTTGCTCAAGCACATACACTTTATCAGAAGGCTTTATTTGAAACCGCATTATCTAAACATTTGAATATCAAACAAGATTATTCAGCTTTTATAGGAAAGCAAGCCAAAATAAGCCAACCAAATCTACAAAAACAATTTATAACTCAACAAGCAAATATAGATAGTTTAGACAAGATTATTCAATCAAATCAAAGCACAGTCGATCAAAAGCAAGCTGCTATTCATACCTTATTAAGCAAAAGTTTAGTTCACCAGAGATTCGATTTATTTCAACAAAAATATTCATATTTGCCTAAAAATGCGAGTGAATACAAAGGATATTCAAGTGCAAAAGAACACTTAAAAAACAAACCTGAGTTTGCTAATTTTATTTGGAATGGATCAAACATCACGGCTCAACTCAAATGCGATAATCTCTTAACATTGATCCAACAACTCAGTAAATTGCCAAATGATCCCCTACTCAACATTTGTTTGGGAGAGTTTATGCGAAGTGAGCAAGGTTATAGCCTGCAACAACTCAGCTATGACGAGCAGCAAAAACCAACTATAAGTGGAAAAATTTTCGCGCGCGGTGAAATTTATAAAGACATTATCAAATCTTCTCGAAAAGATGATTTACATGCTTATGCACTGTATAGGGCAATTCAATGTTATGCACCGAGTGGAATAAATGATTGCGGGGGTATCGAAGTGACTAAAAACACACGTAAACAATGGTACGATCAAATCAAAAGAGATTATCCAACAAGTACATGGGCTAAATCACTGAAATATTATTGGTAGGTTTATCCTTTGATGTGGTTAAGGTGTATTCTTTTTAGTGTGTTGCTGTTGATATTGGGACTAAACCAACCGAGTCGACCAGCAACTCCAACTATCGATGCCAATCAATTTCAATCCTTTTGGATTTGGGGTGAGATAAAATCTGCCCCCTATCTTTCAAAGGCTAAAGAGCTTTATATTCTGCAAGGTGAAATCCGTTATTCAAAACAAAAACAGACTTCAATTTTGATACCACAAGGTATTGGTACTTTAAAACTACCCAATCAAAAAATTTGGCTCGTTTTTAGAACCCACCACTTAGATTGGAGTTCACAAAATTACCAAACCATCTTAACTCGCTTAAACCATTGGAAAAATCTAGGCAATCAGATTGAAGGGATTCAAATTGATTTTGACAGTAAAACCCGCAATCTAAATGAATACGCATATTTTTTAAGTCAATTCAGAAGTCAACTTCCCGCTCAATATAAACTAAGTATTACAGGATTACTTGATTGGACAAATTTTAAAGAGCAAGGCACCCTAAAACTTCTTAGACAAAATATTGATGAACTAGTGATCCAAACCTATCAAGGCACCACCTCCATTCCCAATTATCCTGAATATTTAAAACGTATAGCAAGTCTTAAACTGCCTTATAAAATTGGTTTTGTGCAATATGGAAAATTATATAGTGACTTAAAGACAGTTTATGATCCGCATTTTAAAGGCTATGTGATCTTTTTACTGCGTGAAAAACCGTGAATTTACTTGCGATTTGGGTGAAAGGTGTCTAAAATCGCAGCTTCGCAATTTGCGACATAACTTTTTAAGTTATGACTCCTTGCTTCTGACTCATTTTAAGTTAGGGGCTGCTTAAACCGTAAGGAGCTGACAATGCGTCACTACGAAATCGTACTATTGGTACACCCAGACCAAAGCGATCAAGTTGTAGGTATGGTTGAACGCTATATCTCTCAGATCAAAGAAGCTGATGGTCAAATTCACCGTTTAGAAGATTGGGGCCGCCGCCAATTGGCTTACCCGATTAACAAGATTCACAAAGCACACTACATTCTTATGAATGTTGAATGTGGTCAAACGACTCTTGATGAATTAGAAGAATTGTTCCGTTATAACGATGCAATCATTCGTAACATCATCATCCGTCGTGAACACGCAATTACTGAAGAATCTTTACTTGCTAAGAGTGCTGAAGAAAAACGTGCGCGTAAAGCTCAACGTGAAGAAGCACAACAAGCAATTCAAGAAGCTGAATAAGGAGAACATCAATGGCACGTTTTTACCGTCGTCGCAAGTTCTGCCGCTTTACAGCTGAGAATGTTGCGTACATCGACTACAAAGATATCGACACTTTAAAACAGTACATCACTGAAAACGGCAAGATTGTTCCTAGCCGTATTACAGGTACTAAAGCTCGTTATCAACGTCAATTAGCGTTAGCTATTAAACAAGCTCGCTATTTGTCTTTGATTCCGTACACTGACAACCATAAGTAAGTGAGGTGAGCTGTGGACGTTATCTTATTACAACGCATTAAGAACCTTGGTAAATTAGGCGACAAAGTATCAGTAAAAGCTGGTTACGGTCGTAACTTCTTGATCCCTCAAGGTAAAGCTGTAGCTGCAACTGAAGCAAACACTGCTGCATTTGAAGCTCGTCGTGCTGAACTTGAGAAACAAGAAGCTGCTATTTTAGCTGCTGCGAACGCACGTGCTGAACAATTGAACGAAGTAAATATCGTTATCACTGCTAAAGCTGGTGATGAAGGTAAACTTTTCGGTTCTATCGGTACTCGTGACATCGCTGACGCTTTAACGAACGCTGGTCTAGCAGTAGATCGTGCTGAAGTTCGTTTACCAAACGGTGCGCTTCGTCACACTGGTGAATTCAACATCGCAATCCAATTGCATCATGATGTTGTTGCTGAAGTTCTCGTTACTATCGTATCTGAGTAATTTCTGCAAAAAAAAGAGCATGTTTTTACATGCTCTTTTTTTATGTCCATAATTTTGCTTTAAGCTTTGATTCTACTTTTTCATCACTTAAACAATTTTCTTTAATAAACTTCTCCTGTTGGTATCCATTTGGATTAAGATAGTCATTCATTCACGGTTTCATCTTTTTATTAGGTCTTGTTATGTCACAGGCAAATGCCAATTTTGCAAAAAATACTCCCAACGCTGAGAGTAAAGTGAATGACTCAAGTCAACTAAAAGAGTTTAGAACGCCTCCTCATAATCTTGCGATTGAGCAAGCTGTTTTAGCTGCATTAATGACGGTAGCAGAATCATTTGAACAAGTGGGTGACTTACTCAAGGAAAATGATTTTTACGCAACTCGACATAAGTATATTTATCGAGCTATTGAAAAATTAGCGCAAGAAAACTCACCTTATGATGCAGTGTTAGTCAATGACTGGTTACTTAAGCAGAATCTACTGGATGCGATTGGCGGTGAAGAATACTTAATGCAATTGATGGCGGATTCACCATCGAGCTTCTATAACCTTGAGATCTATGCCAGCAAAATTAAGGAATTTTCAACCTTACGCAGTATGATCAAAGTCAGTACTGATATTTTACAAAATGCTTACGACACCAAAGGTCGCCCTGTTAGTGAAATTCTAGACTTAGCCGAAACTAATATTTTCTCTTTAGCGGAACAGCACAACAACAATAAAAAAGATTCAGGTCCAAAGTCGATCAGCTCAGTAACAGCTGACGTAATTAGCAAATTAGATGAGCTTTCCAAAATGGATGGCAACATCACAGGACTTTCTACAGGTTTTCTGGAATTAGACAATAAAACCTATGGAATGCAGGCGGGCGATTTAATTATTGTTGCTGCACGTCCTTCGATGGGTAAAACCACGTTTGCCATGAATTTAGTCGAGAGCGTACTGTTTAATTGCAACCTCCCTGCTCTTGTTTATTCTATGGAAATGCCAGCAGATTCAATCGCAATGCGTTTGATTTCCTCTTATGGGAAGGTGCATCAAGGGCATTTACGTTCAGGTAAATTGGACGGCGACGAATGGTCAAAAGTAACTGGTACTATTCTACAATTACAGGAAAAACATCTTTATATTGATGATTCTTCTGCATTACCCCCAACTGAAGTTCGTGCACGTGCAAGGCGTATTGCCAAAATGCATGATGGAAAAATCGGTTGCATCATGGTCGACTATTTACAGTTGATGAAAGTTCCAGGTATGGGTGATAACCGTGTTGGTGAGATTTCTGAAATTTCACGAAGCTTAAAAGCATTAGCAAAAGAAATGAACTGCCCTGTAATTGCATTATCTCAGCTCAACCGAAGTCTGGAAAATCGCCCAAATAAACGACCAGTAATGTCTGACTTACGTGAATCTGGAGCGATCGAGCAAGATGCCGATTTAATTATGTTTATTTATCGTGATGAGGTTTATAACAAAGAATCTAAAGAGGCTGGAACAGCAGAAATCATCATTGGTAAACAGCGTAATGGACCTATTGGTACTGTCCGTCTCGCCTTTGAAGGACAATATACTCGCTTTAGTAATCTTTCACCTGAATTCTATGCACAATTTGATGATGAAGAATAACGCATAATATTTTGTAATCTTACTTATTTTCTAGCCGTCCCAAAGGAGTACTCAGGGTGCGCCAAGCAACAATTTATATTGATAGTGAAGCACTACAATATAATTTAAACCGTGTTAAACAACTTGCACCACATTCCCAAATTGTAAGTATGGTGAAAGCCAATGCATATGGGCATGGAGTACAGGATTGTTTAGCCGCCTTAAATGCAACGGATGCTTTTGGTGTAGCTTGTTTGGAAGAAGCTTTAGCGATTAGGCGACTGGGATATACGCAACCCATTACCTTAATTGAAGGTGTATTTACTGAAGATGAAATGGAAGATGTTATTCAACAGAAACTTGAATGTGTTGTACATCGACATGAGCAAGTAGAATGGTTAATTCAAAATAAAGAAGCCTATAATGCCTTAGGACTTAAGGTTTGGGTAAAACTAAATAGTGGGATGAATCGTTTAGGTTTTAAGATTAATGAAATTATAGCCGTTATTCATCAACTAAAATCATTGAATTTTAACTGTGTACTCACTATGCATTTTGCAAATGCGGATGTAGATCACCCGTTAAATGAGCAACAGATTCAACAATTTTTAGAAGTAAAAAATGCATGTGAACCGATATTAGCCTCTTGTTGTAATTCTGCTGCTATCTATAAATATCCAAACTTACATTTTGATTATGTACGTCCTGGGATTATGCTTTATGGTGCAACACCTTTTGCAGATAAAGATGTTAATGAACTTGATTTAAAACCTGTAATGAGTTTTGAAGCAGAAATTATTACATTAAATCAAATACAAGCAGGCGAAAGCGTTGGTTATGGTTCTACTTTTACAGCAACGAATAGTATGCAAATTGCAATTGTTTCTATTGGCTATGGTGATGGCTATCCACGTGCATATGTAAAACCTAATTACGTAGCGATTGATAAGCAACTGACTCCTGTTATTGGTCGAGTAAGTATGGACATGATTGCGATCGACACAACTAATCTTCAAGTTAAAGTCGGCACCAAAGTTGAACTTTGGGGTAAAACACGATTGGTTGATGATGTCGCAAATGCAAATGGTACGATCGGTTATGAACTTTTATGCCGACTAAGTAATAGACCACAAAGACAACGTATCTAATAAATAAAAATCCAAGCAAAAGCTTGGATTTTTTCTTATAAGCCGTAATCCGCTGTAGGTTTTGGCAACTCTTGTAAACCTCGACGTAGCGTCTCTGACCACTGTTTACTAATTTGAGTAAAATATGGATCCTCCTCACTGATTCGTTTACCTTGAGGAATAACGAAACTATCTTTGTGATATACCAAAGCGTCCAAAGGTAAACCTACAGATACATTTGAGCGTAGCGTTGAGTCAAATGAAATCAAAGAACAGCGTAAAGCATCATCAAGTGGCATCGTATAGTGCAAAGCTCGATCTAGTATCGGTTTACCGTACTTGCTTTCACCAATCTGAAAATAAGGTGTATCCGTAGTCGCGCAAATAAAGTTTCCTTGAGGGTAAACAGTATAAAGCTGCATTTCCTCACCTTTAATCTGTCCACCCACCAAGATACTACATGAATAATTCATCTGTTCTTGCGTATTACTTGTGATGTCTTCTAAAACTCTGCGCAAAGTTTTACCAACAAGTTCAGATACCTCAAACATTGTATTTACAGTGTATAGATTTGGCTCTTGATGCAGTGTTAAAGAGTTTTGTAGATGTCCTAAAACCGCTTGTGTTGTCGCTAAATTACCAGCGGTTTGAAGTGCGATGAAACGCTCACCCTCAATACCAAAAGTATGTAATTTACGAAATACTGAAATATGATCGACCCCTGCATTTGTTCTAGTATCACTGATGAGTACTAAACCTTGCTCCAATCTTAATGCACAACAATAGGTCATCTTGCTCTCTTTTCTTCAACACGCTAAAACCTGAACAACCGACATCATACTCTCCACACCACCCTGTTCACGAACCCCACGAATAGGAGCAACATCAAGATAATCTCGACCAACTGCAACATAGATGTGATTTTGAGGGCTAAATATCTGGTTACTAACATCGAAACAATACCATTTATTGTCAACAAATACTTCTGCCCATGCATGACTGGCAAGGTGCGGTTGATTCTGATCATACAAATAACCAGAAACATAACGTGCAGGTAAATGTAATGCTTTACACATTGCAATCATGACATGTGCATGGTCTTGGCAAACACCTTTAGCAGCATAAAATGCATCTGTAGCCAATGTTGTGACAGATGTGCTCTCAGGTTGGTATGGCATTTTTTCTAATATCTTCTCAGATAAAAGAATTAAATGCTGTCGATCTTTGGCACGAACGATATCTTGTGCGAAATGCAACATCTCCTGATCACAATGAGTCAGACTGGTTCTTTGCAGAAAAATATAAGGCGAAATTTCATTTTCGAAATGCCCGATTTCAGTTTCAAATAGGTCTACAATTCCTTGAGCCATGATCGTCAAATATCGGTAATCATGATGCTGTGTTGCAGTTAACCAGAGATTATTAAAGGCATCGCGTTGGCAACGATATTCGCCTGGTACACTGATATGCCAATTCTCAATAATCTGATGCTTAGAACTTTGCGGCATCATCTTAATTGACTGCACGCTATTACGTGCATTTTGTGTATATCGATAGTGTGTTTGATGATTTACCATAAGTTTCATGTATACACCTCAAATTGATTTTCCAATTTATAAGTAAATTCATAAAACTGATTCAGATATGGTTGATCTTTCAATCCATTCCAGCTGTGTTGAAGATCACTCCAACCCAAATTAGAAAGCTGAACTATCATCGGATCAATTGAATCAAGAACAGAATGTATATTTTTATGGAATCTAAAATGTGTGTCGATTTGTTCAACAGACTGACCTAGATGAAAAAATAGAAAAATCTCCTCTTTCTCATTTTTTAAAATCTCTCGACAATCTTGAACTAGCTCTAAAATCATGTCAGGTGTATTGGTCGCATTTTTTATCAGCGTGTTTAATTCAGCATATGCAGTTGCTGAAAACAAAGCTCTAAGTTCTTGGATATTATTACGAGCAATTTCGAGTTGATTAATTAATGAGTAAGGTTGTTTCTCATCTAGCATAAATTGATTCAAATTTTCTGCATCTTCAATATGCAAACATAAACCTTGAGCAAACACTTCTGCTTTTTGATCATCCACAAAAGGGAGTTGCTCCGCAACATAACCGATTCTAAATAAATAACGACCTAACCAATATACATGTTGAGCACTTGAAATGAGTAACGTCATAGATATCCTCCTTTTTTTTAAAATTTCCAAATCACCCATCCAAGTCAATTAAATGAGTGAGTCGATTGAACAATGAGAAGGAAAATTAGGAACGTAACGTTTCTACCACCCAAGTATCTTTAATACCCCCACCCTGTGAGGAATTTACAACAAGCGAACCTGCTTGCATCGCAACTCGCGTTAATCCTCCCGGTACTATTTCAGTACGATAAGGAGAACTTAATACAAATGGTCGTAAATCAATATGTCGTTCAGCTAGCCCATCGACAGTTAGTGTTGGCGCCACAGACAACGCTAAAGTAGGCTGAGCAATATATAAATGTGGCGTCGCCATAATCTTTAATTTAAATGCTTCTATCTGTGCCTGATCTGCTTGTGGTCCGATCAGCATTCCATATCCACCAGAGCCTTGGGCCTCTTTTACCACTAATTTTTCTAAATGATTTAATACATAATCTAATTGATCATCTTCGCGACATTGATATGTTGGTACGTTATTTAGAATTGGTTTTTCACCTAGATAATATTCAATCATTTGACTAACATAAGGATAAACAGATTTATCATCAGCAACACCTGTACCTGGTGCATTTGCAATCACAACATTATGTTGCAAATATGCTGACATTAATCCTGCAACACCCAAAGTACTATCTGGTCTAAAGACTAAAGGATCTAAGAAATCATCATCAACACGACGATAAATTACATCCACTTGTTGACGTCCACGAATTGTTTTTACGAATACTTTATCATTCTCAACAAATAGGTCTCGACTCGTAACCAAGGGTACATCCATTTCCCGTGCCAAAAATGCATGTTCATAATAAGCACTATTAAAACGCCCTGGTGTTAACACCACGATTAAAGGTTGATCCACATAAGCATTCTCCGTCAGCACTTGCTTCAACAGACTCGGATAGTGTTCGATACCTTGTAAATTATTACTCACACATAAATCAGGCATCAATTTTTGACTAATTTTTCTACTCTCAAGCATATATGACACACCTGAAGGTGTTCTCAAATTATCCTCTAGTACAAAAAAATCACCCTGATCATCTCTGATAATATCGATACCACTAATTTGTGAATATATCTTTCCTTTGAGGTGGTGCTTCAGCATATGAGGCTGAAAAGCTTCATGATTCATAATTTGTTGCGCAGGAATAATGCCTTCTTTTAAGATATTTTGACCGTGATAAATATCATCCAAGAAGTAATTCAAAGCTTTAACACGCTGCTCACAGCCTGAAGAAATTTTTTCCCATTGTTTTTTTTCAATAACACGTGGAATCAAATCAAAAGGAATGGTACGTTCAGTGCCCTCTTGATCTCCATAAACATTAAACGTAATTCCTTCATATAGAAAATGCTGTTTAGCGACTGCACCTAGATTTTTTAATTCATCAAGACTTCGCTGACTTAACCACTCCTCGATCTTCTTAGATGCTTCACCGTTAAAACTTTTATCATCCAGCATCTCATTAAAGAATTTTGATTTAAGCTGCTCAAACAAATTTGTATTAACTTTGAGCTGTGAAATAAATGTAGACGATTGTAAATTTACTGCTGTTGTTTGCTCCGTCGCATAGTAATCAGTCGTGATAAATAGATCGTGTTCTTGTTCTGACATAGAAACCTCGTCTCATCATTTATTTATATCTCTAATAAGCAATTTCAATGCCACTTATAATATATGTATATTTTTTAACCAAGATTTATATGCTCTATTAAACTTAGCCATGTTTCAGTCGTAAATGCTTAATCTCTGTGTTATGAACTTGCTAAATCAAGTGAGTTTTTTTATTGTGTACACTTTAGAGCATTGAGTTAAATTCAGAACTTATGTCATCCATACAAGAAAAAGAAACTTCAAATAGCCTTTATCGCCAATGGCAAATTTTGTCTCGCCTATCTACTGGTAAATGGATGGGTACACGTGAACTACAAGAAATATTGGAACGTGAAGGCATTGATATAAGTTTGCGCACCATTCAAAGAGATCTAAATCAAATTGCACAACGCTTCCCGATTGAAAGCAACAAAACCGTACCACAAGGTTGGCGCTGGCGTTCAGATGCACCGATCCAAAGCTTACCGCATATGACTAGTTCCCAAGCAGTAACTTTTATGATGGTAGAAGAACACCTACGCCATTTACTACCGCCGAGTCTACTCGAAGAAATGACACCTTGGTTTGATTTAGCAAAACGTAGTCTTTCAACTCAAAATAACGTGCGCCAATGGATTAATCGTGTTCGTATCGTGCCAGCGAACCAACCTTTAATTCCGCCAATGGTCGATAAAAATGCACAACAAGCCATCTATGAAGGCTTGTTGCAAGATAAACAAATCGAATGTGTTTATCGTGCCAGAATTAATCAAGGCGAAGATAAAACCTATATCTTAAATCCCCTAGCATTGGTTCAAAAAGGTGCTGTAATTTATCTTATTTGTACACGTAATGATAAAACAGAAGTTCAAACATTTGCCTTGCACCGTTTTAAAGCAGCGACTGTTCTTGAAAGTCGTGCTCTACATCCCGTTAACTTTGATATTGATCACTACATTGATTCGGGTGCTCTTGGTTTTAGAGTGGACTACAGCAAACCGACCGAACAAATTCAGCTAAAACTCACAATGAGCGAAAGCACAGCTCAAAGCTTTTATGAAAGCCAACTTAGCAAAGATCAAACTATTACATCTCTAGAAGAAAATATTGTAGAAGTTGTGGCAACAGTTCCATTTACATCACAACTCGTTTGGTGGCTGAGAAGTTTTGGTAAAAAATTACTCAATATCGAACCTGCGGCTGTTTATAATGCAGTGAGAGAGATTGAAAATAATGAATAAAAAAGAGAACCATTTGGTTCTCTTAGACTTATTAAAATTTTTATATTTAAAGATAAGGTTTTTATTTTTATACATATTGTCTAGGACTTATTTTTTCGCCCGCCAGATCAAAATAAGTCCCACCAACGATGAAAAGCTGATAATGAATTAACATCGGCATGCAAGTTCATATCCATTATAGCGAATCGTCTTTTTCGTCATAGTTAAAGCCCTCTTTGTTTGAACGTACAATCAATATAATCAAGATTTTTCAAGCTGTGAAATAACAAAGATCGCAATGAAAATCTAATTATCTGCTAGGGATTTTAAATATATAAAGCTTTAAAAATAAAAAAGCTCCCTATAAGGGAGCTTTTAATCATTCACTCAGCTTAAGCTGAAAATGGATGACGTAAAATAATTGTTTCCGCACGATCAGGACCAGTTGAAATAATATCAATTGGACATTCGATCAACTGCTCAAGGCGTTTGACATATGCCAAAGCGTTTGCAGGAAGTTGATCAACCTGAGTTAAACCTACTGTAGATTCGCTCCAACCTGGCATAGTTTCATAGATAGGCTTCAAGCTTTCAAATGAAATCGCGTCAGAAGAACCTGCACAGCCTGAATCAACATCTTCATAGCCTACACAGATTTTAATTTCTTCTAAGCCATCAAGTACATCTAGCTTAGTTAAGCAAATACCAGATAAAGAGTTCACTTCAACAGAACGGCGAAGAATTTCGGCATCAAACCAACCACAACGACGTTGACGCCCAGTAGAAGCACCAAACTCATGCCCCACTGTACCTAAATGACGACCAATTGCATCACCTGTATCTGTTGCTGCATCATAGTGCAACTCTGTAGGGAATGGACCTGCACCTACACGTGTTGTGTATGCTTTAGTAATCCCGAGTACATAATCTAAATGTAATGGACCCATACCCGAACCAGAACTCACACCACCAGCAGTTGTGTTCGAACTAGTAACATAAGGATAAGTACCATGATCGATATCAAGTAATGAACCTTGCGCACCTTCGAACATGATTGCTTTGCCTTCTTTACGATAATCATGTAACACCTTAGTTACATCGATCACTAATGGCGCAAGAACCTCACGCCATTCATTGCAAAGTGCAATCACATCTTCAAACTTAACTTCTTCAACACCATAGAATTGAGAAAGTTGGAAGTTGTGAAGCTCAAGCATTTCCTTGAGTTTTTCTTCAAGTACTGCACCACCACGAACAAGATCAGCTACGCGTACAGCACGACGAGCAACTTTATCTTCATAAGCAGGACCAATACCACGACCAGTCGTACCAATCTTAGCATTGCCACGCTTTTTCTCACGTGCTTGGTCAAGTGCAATATGATTTGGCAAAATCAATGGGCAGTTTGGAGAAATACGAAGACGCTCTTTAACAGGTACGCCTTCAGCTTCCAAAATCGCCATTTCTTTGATTAATGCTTCAGGTGAAAGCACAACACCATTACCAATTAAGCACAATACGTTTTCACGTAAAATACCAGATGGAATGAGGTGTAATACAGTCTTTTTACCACCGACCACTAGAGTATGACCCGCGTTATGTCCACCTTGATAGCGAACTACCGCAGCCGCTTGGTCTGTGAGCAGGTCGACGATTTTACCTTTACCTTCGTCGCCCCATTGGGTACCAAGTACCACAACATTTTTGCCCATAATAGCCTCATTACATCATGCTGTTAAAATTGGAAACTAAGTCAAAACTTAGCAATTAAATTTTTTCAATTACCCATTGCCCATTCTGTGACACCATTTGATGCGTCGCATAAGGAACAGAGTTTAAATCATCTTTACCTAACAGTTGCACTACACGCATACCTTGATGACGTGCACCTGCAATTGCTTTCAATAAATTTTGATCATTTCCACAAGGAGCTACTATCGTTTCAATTTCAGTAAACTGAGTAGATCCTAATGCATATAAATCACAGCTAAAACCAGTCGCAGGACGTGAACGACCAAAGTGTTCACCAATTCCATCATAACGACCACCTTGAGCTAGTGGTGCTGCGCGATTAGGTGCGTAAATGGCATACATTAAACCAGTGTGATAGTGATAACTACGAAGCTCAATCACATCAATACCGATGTTTAAATTCGACCATTTAGACTGAATTTGTGTAAATGTGCTTTCTAAAGCCTCAAATGCAGTTTTGAAGTCAGCATCATTTAAAATATCTT
The DNA here is from genome assembly GCF_001767535.1 of Acinetobacter sp. GWC1_38_13. Classification (NCBI taxonomy): domain Bacteria; kingdom Pseudomonadati; phylum Pseudomonadota; class Gammaproteobacteria; order Moraxellales; family Moraxellaceae; genus Acinetobacter; species Acinetobacter sp. GWC1_38_13. Next base: position 20,087 of record NZ_MELG01000049.1, read on the forward strand.
GGCTAAGATTCGCTTTTAATGCACCCAAATCACTTGCGTAACGACCTAATGCATAAAAATCAGAGCCCATTGATAAGTCTTGGGTAAACTCAGCTAATTCTGGTAAAGCTTTACGCTGATAAAGATCAGAAAGTTGATTCTCTGTATTCTTATTTAAACCAGCACGCTTAACTAAGCTACGGAATAAACCTACATGACCTAAGTCTAAATGAGCGCCTTCTAAAGTATGCGCTTGTTCAATTAAACCCAACATCACATCAATCATTTCAACATCAGCTTCGATGCTATCATGACCATATAGCTCAGCACCCAATTGTAAAGGCGCACGCGTTGCATTGAAATTCTGTGGTTTAGTATGAAGGACTGTGCCTGCGTAGCAATAACGAGCGACGCCTTCAATTGGTCGTACATGTGCATCAATACGCGCTACTTGAGGTGTCATATCAGCACGAACACCTAACAAGCGACCAGAAAGTTGATCTATAACTTTGAAAGTAACTAAATCTAAATCTTGATTTGATTCTGAAAGTGAAGACAACGATTCGATGTATTCAATAAATGGCGTATACACCAATTGATAACCTCGAACTGCGAGGAAATCTAGAGCTTCTCGGCGCAATGTTTCGACAACTTGCGCTTGTTCGGGTAATACATCTGCCACCCCGTCAGGGAGCAACCATGTCTCTGAAATGGTCATGTTCCAAACCTAAAATCTGTTTAACGTGGAGGCATCCACATAAAAAGCAACCACATAAAAAAATCGGGTGAATGCCCGATTCAGCGTAGTGTAGCATGAAGATTTATGTGATGCACCTTCGAATTTGAATAATTCTTTACCAATTAACTAGAAAGCCAGCAACTTGTTATTTTAAATTTAACAAATAGATTCAATACATTAAGATCACTCATCAATACAAACAACACTTATGTTCCATGAAAAGAAGTGCCCAACATCTGTACTATTGAACTGTTCTCGATTGGTGAGATATTACTTTTTGATGACGAATGTTACTTAAACAATTAAAGCAAAATATGCTTATAGTATTTTTCCAAATAAGAAACTGCTTGACTAAGTAGTAGATTTATAAAACAACTCAAATAAACAAATGAACTTAGCTTTTGCCTTTTGTGCCCTTTACCACGATTTCTAGAACCCCCACCAATTCAGCATTCTGCTTTTCTAAAGCAGCGACATTCGCAATCGTCTTGTCTAATACTTCTTGTTGGACATGCATTTTTTTTGCCATATCTTGCATAATTTCAAGACCTTTTTTGAGGTGCAGCTCTAAATGCAAGACTTTTTCCTCTAGCCTAACGATATCTTTTGCAGTATCAGTAGGTTGATTATTTTTAAATAAGAACCAAAACAAAAATAAAACTGCCAATAGCAATAATCCAATAAATCCCCAAACCATCATTAAGCCCATTACATTCCCCAATAAATTGTTTTTTATTATTTAAATATTAAAAAGATTCACACAAATCTAATAAGCGATTCGCATAACCCCACTCATTATCATACCATGCAAAAACTTTTGCTTGATGCCCCACGACCATCGTTTGCGTCAGGTCAACAATTAATGAATATGGCGAATGATTAAAATCGCTTGATACCAAATCTTCATCAGTCACTTGCATAATTTGAGCATAGTCAAACTTAGCAGCTTTACTTAGAACTTCATTAATTTTATGAACTGTGATCGGTGAATGTGAAACAAATGAAATATCTATCGCTGCAACATTGATAGTCGGCACACGAATAGAGTACCCATCTATACGACCATCCATTTTTGGCATCACGCGTTTTAATGCGCCCAAAGCACTTGAAGTAGTAGGAATAATATTTTGTCCAGACGCTCTGGCTCTTCGTAAATCACGATGAGCATGATCCAAAACTGATTGATCTGCAGTCACTGCATGGATCTCGGTCATGAGAGCAGTATCAATGCCAAAAGCATCATCAATAATTTTGACCAAAGGCACTAAGGCCTGTGTCGTACAAGAAACGCTAGAAATAATTTGATCAGTAGGTTTGACATCAGCATGATTAACACCATAGACGATAGCTGCATCAACAGAATCAAATGGTGCTGCACCAATAATTACTCGCTTTGCACCTGCATCTATATGACGTGTTGCATCAGCTCTCGATCGAAATAAACCTGTACATTCGAGCACAACATCTACAACCAAACCAGCCCAAGACAATAGTTCAGGCTGAGCCTGTTTAAATACTTGCAGTCTTAATTGTCTTTGATTTGAATGAATATTTAAAAAAATTTGTTCGTTCTCAATCTCAATATCGACTTGACCAGCAAAACGACCATGCGTTGTGTCATATTTAAAGAGATGAACTAAAGTTTGAACATCAGCAATATCATTAATCGCTACAATATCAAATTGAAATTGCTTAGGGCTTTCAAACCATGCACGTAATACATTTCGACCAATTCGACCAAATCCATTGATAGCGACACGTTGCATGCAAAGCCCTTATATTCATCAAAACATCATATTTTCTTGCTATATGGTAAAACATGATCCGCCTTGTTGAATATAGATTTTTAGCTGAAACACAGTTTTATATGATATTGCTTGCAAAATCGTTGGTCGGGCACACATTTTCCGTTATAATTTAGCACTTTTAAAATCTACGCCATGTAAATGCGCTTTGTTTGCAAAAATTCAAAAACAACTCGCCTATTTTACATATAGCCAAATTCAAAATTATGGAGTGTCTTGGTTGTGAGTACTCGTTTTATGACATCAGCTGAAATTCGTGAAGCATTTTTGCGTTACTTTGAATCGCAAGGGCATACACGTGTCGCTTCGAGTTCACTCGTTCCCGCCAACGACCCTACTTTATTATTCACAAATGCTGGTATGAACCAGTTTAAAGACTGTTTTCTTGGGTTAGAAAAGCGTGACTATGTACGTGCTGTTTCTTCTCAAAAATGTGTACGTGCAGGTGGTAAACATAATGACCTAGACAATGTAGGTTACACAGCACGTCACCATACTTTCTTTGAAATGTTAGGTAACTTCTCATTTGGTGATTACTTCAAACGTGATGCATTAAAATTTGCTTGGGATTTTTTAACGAACGAGCAATGGCTAGCATTACCTAAAGATCGTTTATATGTCACTGTTTACCATACTGATGATGAAGCATTTGATATTTGGAACAAAGAAATTGGTTTAGATGCAAGCCGTATCATTCGTATCGGTGACAACAAAGGTGGTCAGTACGCATCAGATAATTTCTGGGCTATGGGTGATACTGGTCCGTGTGGTCCTTGTTCTGAAATTTTCTATGATCATGGTGATCACATTTGGGGTGGATTACCTGGTTCTCCAGAAGAAGATGGCGATCGCTTTATCGAGATCTGGAACAACGTATTTATGCAGTTCAATCGTACTGCTGATGGTGTGATGCACCCTCTCCCAGCTCCATCTGTAGATACAGGTATGGGCTTGGAACGTATTTCTGCTGTTCTACAACATGTTAATTCTAACTACGAAATCGACTTGTTCCAACACTTGCTAAAAGCTGCTGCAAATATCATCGGCATTCAAGATGAAGGACAACCATCATTACGTGTACTGGCTGACCATGCTCGTTCTTGCTGCTTCTTGATTGCTGATGGCGTAAACCCATCAAATGAAGGTCGTGGTTATGTTCTACGTCGTATTATCCGTCGTGCAGTACGTCATGGTAATAAGCTAGGCGCTACAGGTACATTCTTCTACAAGATGCTACAACCATTAGTCGAAGTTATGGGTGAAGCTTATCCAGAGCTTGCATCACGTAAAGATGTGATTGAAGCGACTTTACTACGTGAAGAAGAACAATTTGCAAAAACACTTGAGCAAGGTTTGAAGCTTTTAGAAGCTGAGCTTGCACAGTTGAAAGATACTGTGATTCCAGGTGCAACTGTATTTAAACTTTACGACACTTATGGCTTCCCAACTGACTTAACTGCTGATATTGCACGTGAACGTGGTTTTACCATCGACGAAACTGGCTTTGAAGTTGAAATGGCTGCACAACGTCAACGTGCACGTGACGCAGGTAAATTCGCAGTTGACTATAATAGTATTGTAAAAGTTGAAGGTGAAACTCAATTTGATGGCTATGATGCAACTCAAGGTCAAGGTCAAATCGTTGCAATCTACAAAGACGGTACTCAAGTTGATGAAATCAATGAGGGCGATGAAGCGCTTATCGTTTTAAACCAAACGCCTTTCTATGCAGAAAGCGGTGGTCAAATCGGCGATACAGGTATATTCAAAAACGATACAGGTATTTTCGAAGTACAAGATACTAAGAAATCTGGTGGTGCTTTTGTGCATCAAGGTATCGTGACGATGGGTAGCTTAAAAGCAACTCAAAATGTTGAAGCAACAGTTAAAGCAGATATTCGTGCTGCTACAGCGCGTAATCACTCTGCCACTCACCTTCTACATGCAGCTTTACGTCAAATTTTAGGTGATCACGTTCAGCAAAAAGGCTCATTGGTTGCTAGCGATATTTTACGTTTCGACTTTGCTAACGACCAGCCAGTGACATTTGAACAGCTTCAACAAATCGAACGTCTAGTGAATGCTGAAGTTATTGCAAACACTCCTGTGACAACTGAATTGCTTGACATCGAGTCTGCTAAAGCCAAAGGTGCGATGATGCTGTTTGGTGAGAAGTATGGCGAAGAGGTTCGCGTTCTGTCGATGGGTTCAATTATCGAAGAGAAAAACTTCTCAATCGAACTTTGCGGTGGTATCCACGTTAAACGTACAGGTGATATCGGCTTATTCAAGATCACTTCTGAAGGTGGTGTAGCAGCTGGCGTTCGTCGTATTGAAGCTGTAACAGGAACTAAAGCTTTAGAAGCTGTTCAAAAAGCTGACAGCGATATCCAAACAATTAATGGTTTGTTGAAAGCTCAGAAAGACCAAACTGTAGAAAAAGTTGAAGCAATTGTTGAGACTGCATCAAGTTTGCAAAAACAAATTGAACAGTTAAATCAAAAAATAGCAAGTTTCCAAGCTGCTGATTTATTAGACCAAGTTAAAGAAATTGCTGGTCGTCAAACATTAATCACAACCGTAAAAGGTTTAGATGCCAAGTCATTACGCAATTTGCATGACAGCGTAAAATCAAAATTGGAAGATGCAGTCATTATTTTAGCTGGCGTTGAAGGCGATAAAGTGAGTTTAATCGCGTCCGTCGCTAAACAATATGCTGCAAATCTAAAAGCGGGTGACATTATCAAACACTTGGCTCAAGAGCTAGGTGGTAAAGGTGGTGGTAAACCTGACTTAGCACAAGGTGGCGCGCCACTAAACGAGAAGTTTGATCAAGTTTTTGCAGCATTGCCTGCTTGGCTTGAGCAATAAGAACTTCACTTTTGTGTAACTGACCCTGATGCCTCTCAGGGTCATGGCTTATATGGAACAACTATGGCATTAATCGTTCAAAAATATGGCGGTACTTCTATGGGTACTCCTGAGCGCATTTTAAATGTTGCTCGTCGTGTCAAGCGCTGGCATGATCACGGTCACAAAGTGGTCGTTGTTGTGTCTGCAATGAGTGGTGAAACGAACCGCTTACTTGCGCTTGCAAAAGCCATTACCAACACCCCTGACCCACGTGAATTAGATCAAATGGTGTCAACGGGTGAACAAGTAACGATTTCCATGTTAGCTATGGCACTGAATTCAATTGGTGTAGAAGCTAAGTCATATACTGGTCGTCAAGTTGGTATCAAAACGGACAGTGCTTTTACCAAAGCGCGTATTGAATCTATTGATACTGATGTCATGACCAAAGATTTAGATGCAGGTCGTGTTCTCGTTGTTGCAGGTTTCCAAGGCTTTGATGCCGAAGGAAATACCACAACTTTAGGTCGTGGTGGTTCTGATACCTCTGGTGTTGCAATTGCAGCTGCATTAAAAGCTGATGAATGTCAGATTTACACTGATGTTGATGGTGTTTATACAACTGATCCACGTGTCGCACCTAAAGCGAAAAAGGTTGATCGTATTTCTTTTGAAGAAATGCTAGAAATGGCATCGTTGGGTTCAAAAGTTTTACAAATTCGCTCTGTTGAATTCGCAGGTAAATATCAAGTTCCATTGCGTGTATTATCAAGTTTTGATAATGACGATGACGGCGCATTCGATGAAGAATTCAAACAAAATGTAGGCACACTAATTACGACTGAGGCTGAAGACGATATGGAACAACCAATCATCGCAGGTATTGCATTTAACCGTGACGAAGCAAAATTAACGATCTTAGGTGTTCCTGATGAACCAGGTATTGCATCTAAAATCTTGTCACCTATCAGCAATGCCAACATCGAAGTGGATATGATTATCCAAAACGTTGAAGAAGATGGTACAACTGATTTCACATTCACTGTAAATCGCAATGATTTAGCAAAAGCTAAGGCGATTTTAGAGCAAACAGCAAGCAGCATTGAAGGATGTGAAGTTGTTACTCGTGATGATATCGTTAAAGTATCAATCGTAGGTGTGGGTATGCGTTCACATGCAGGTGTTGCAAGCAAAATGTTTACTGCATTAGCTGATGAAAGCATTAATATTTTGATGATTTCAACATCAGAAATCAAAATTTCTGTACTTATCGAAGAAAACTATTTAGAACTTGCCGTACGTTGTTTACACACAGCTTTTGGTCTAGATCGTGAACACGGCGAAAGCAGTGCACGTGCTTAATTAATAGCTTGTTAAACATATTTACTTTCAAGTAAATAGCAAAAAAAACAGAGCCACTATAGTTTTTACTACAGTGGCTCTGTTATATTAACCTTTGAGGTTTTTCAGTGATTCTTAACAGAACGTACGAAAAATAATGTTTTTTACATATTTCTGTTGGAATTTTCTGTATATTAAGGCTGTGCTTTCGAACAATGAATTCCCTGTCGCAAGTTTAAGCGTTTAGCAAGGAGATAAACATGCTGATTCTGACCCGTCGTGTCGGAGAAACATTAATGATTGGGGATCAAGTCAGTGTTACTGTGCTTGGCGTAAAAGGCAATCAGGTGCGTATTGGTGTTAATGCTCCAAAAGAAGTTTCTGTGCATCGTGAGGAAATTTACCAACGTATCCAACATGAACGTGCCATGCATGAACATTTACAACATCTTGATCAGGATTATCAACTTTCGTATGAAGAAGATAATAACGATTTTCCGCGACATAATAACTTTAATCGTTAATTTTCAGAATTCTTCCCACATAATTAAAGCGACACAAGATGGTCGCTTTAATTTTATTTAAAACCTCAATTTATAAGAAATTATAAACCTAAAGCTTTTTTTACAGGTGCGTAACTACGACGATGTTGATCAATTACGCCGTGTGCTGCAATAGCTTCAAAATGCGCTTTTGTAGGATAACCTTTGTGCTTTGCAAACCCATAATCAGGATATAATTCATCTAAGGTCTTCATTTGATGATCACGTGTAACTTTAGCTAAAATACTGGCTGCACTAATCTCAGCATGAGTCGCATCACCTCCCACAATTGCTTCACATGCAATCTCAATCCCTTTTGGAATTTGATTACCATCTACAATTACTTTGTGTGGCGTGGTTTTTAAATTTTCGACCGCACGGCGCATTGCAAGAAATGTGGCTTGCAGAATATTCATTTCATCAATTTCAGTATGTGTAGCTTCAGCAATTGACCAAGCTAATGCCTTTTCTTTAATCTCTATAAACAACTTTTCGCGTTTCTTTTCAGTTAATTTCTTAGAATCATTTAATCCTTCGATTGGATTATTAGGATCTAGGATCACCGCAGCTGCAACAACTGAACCCACTAGAGGACCGCGCCCTGCTTCATCTACACCAGCAACAAACATAATTTACTCGCAAAAAATTGGCTGCATTTTAGCAGCCAATCAAAGTCAATTGAATACAGAACTATTTTACCACTTCTGATACGCAAGCATTCATAGTTTTAGCTACTGCTACACCTGTTAAAGTTGTTCGCGCTTTAGAATCCACTGCAGCAAGTGCCAATTCTGAAGGTGATAAAACAGTTGGTGCATTTTTGCCAACGCATTTACAAATTTGGGTTTTCTTCTCTTTCTTCTGGGTCTTTGTCATTAATTTACTTGCAATTTTCCAAGCTGCAAAATCATCAATATCATGATTACACTTGGTCTGTGCAGCAAACTGAATTGCAGATGTTCCTAATTTTAAATTACTTTGCTCACCACTTTGCACAGTACTACAAGCCGCCAAAGCAAAGACCATTGAAATTGCCAAAACAAATTTATTCTTATACATGTAACTATCATTTTAGTTGAATAATATCATGATTAATCTAGCACTCTAAGAAACTAAAAATGATTTGAAATTATAAGAATATCTTCTAAGAAACAAAGCTGAAAATCATCCAGCTTTGTCTAATTTCTTACTTTTATTTCTATTTCTTTAATGCTTCAGACACGCAGGCATTAACAGTTTCAGCAACCACTTGATTCACGATCGTTGCTCTTGCAGTTGGATCAATTGCAGCTGTAGCCAACTCCAAAGTCGTTACACTATTGGGCGCTTTTTCACTTACACACCCACAAACATCAATCTGAATATTTTCACGCTGTTCAGTGGTCATCAAACGTGTTGCTGTTTTCCATGCAGGTAATGTATTGATTTCACTCATACATTTAGCATTAACCGCAACCTTTAATGCCGTTACACCTAACTGTTGAGATGTAGATGGTGTTGTAGAAGTATTTGTATTTGGCGCAACACATCCATTTAAAACAAATAATACTGGCAGAGCCAACAATAATTTTTTCACAACTTTTAACCTTATAGCGACTTAATTGCAGTCGTATTTTGCACAAAGCATTTTATTAAGCAATTGACCGTGCAGACTTATTACATATTTAAACATATCGTTTCGATTAATAATCGTTGCAAGGACAAGACGCTCTGTTACATATACACCGTATGAGGAATAAATAACGCTATTTAAAATCTACAAAATCATATCACAGCTAGGATGTTGCGATGTCAACCTCAGCACAGTACTACACTCGCACAGCACAAGTATTACATTGGCTCATGGCCGTTATTTTTATCGTTGCATGGCTTATTGGATTTTACAGTGGAAATTTTTTAAGTTATGAAGTTGATGGAACGTTTAAAGGCACTGTTATTACACTTCATAAGAATATTGCAACAACCATTATCTTTTTAGTCGTTATAAGAATTTTTTGGCGTTATACCCATCCAGCTCCACAACTACCAAATACCATGTCACCAATGATGAAAACCTTGGCACATATTGGTCATTTTCTATTATATTTAATGTTACTAGCTCTACCAATTACAGGCTGTTTATTCAGTTGGAGCGCTGGTCACCCTGCCCCTGTTTTATACTTATTTGAAATCCCCCGTCTAGTTCAAGACAATCCAGATTTATTAGCAATCGTTAAACCCCTACACATTTATATATCGTGGTTTGCGGGCTTACTTATTGCAGGTCATATTCTCGCAGCGATTAAACATCATCTCATCGACAAAGATAATGTATTGCTCAGCATGCTAAGACAACCCAAATAAAAATTGATATAAAAAAACCGCTTATCGCGGTTTTTTTATGCATTAGATTTTTCTAATTTCGGTAATCCATTTCTGCTTATCATCATCAGAAATAAATGAAGCTTCAAAAGAGTTAATCGCAAGCTGCTTTAATTCCTCATTTGATAGATTCAAAGCTTGTTGAATCGCAATAAAGTTATCATTCATATATCCACCGAAATATGAAGGATCATCCGAGTTTACAGTGACATGTACACCTTTTTGCAGCAAACGACGAATGTTATGCTCAGCCATATCTTTCACGACACAGAGCTTTAAGTTACTTAACGGGCACACTGTTAAGGGCATTTTCTCTGCAATCAGGCGCGTCATCAGTTGCTCGTCTTCTTCTGAACGAACACCATGATCAATACGATTCACCTTAAGTAAATCTAAAGCTTCCCATATATATTCAGGAGGACCTTCTTCTCCAGCATGTGCGACGATCAAGAAACCAGCTTCTCGTGCTTTGGCAAAAACACGTTCAAATTTTGATGGTGGGTGTCCAACTTCACTTGAATCCAAACCTATGGCAATAATATCATCTTTGAATGGCAAGGCTTGTTCTAACATTTCAAACGCTTTTTCTTCACTTAAATGGCGTAAGAAACACATAATCAATTGAGAGCTGATACCCAACTTTTCTTTTGCATCGGTGCATGCACGCTTTAAACCATTTAAAACGGTAACAAACTTAACACCACGCTCAGTGTGTGTTTGTGGATCAAAGAACATTTCTGTATGTACCACTCGATCTTCTGCGCATTTTTCAAAGTATGCCCAAGCCAAATCGTAGAAGTCCTGCTCATGCACTAACACATTGGCGCCAGCATAATAAATATCTAAAAAAGATTGAAGGTTATGAAAGTTATAAGCCTGTTTCACTTCTTCAACAGATTGATAAGGAATCTGAATCTGATTACGCTGTGCAATAGCGAACATCAACTCTGGCTCAAATGTCCCTTCAATATGCACATGTAATTCGGCTTTGGGCAAAGCACGAATCAGCTCGATTTGATCCATATAAACTCCACGTCTAAATAAAAAAGGGTGCTGCCTAACACGGTACACCCTTTAAAGGTTTTATCACTTAGTTTTAAGTGGCTTAGCCACCAAACGCAACAAATTTAAATACCCAAAGTGCAGCAATAATCCACACCATATAAGGTACTGTTTTTGCCTTACCTGTAAACAGCTTAACCAATGCATAACTAATGAAACCCATTGCAATACCATCGGCAATTGAATAGGTAAATGGCATAAATACGATCGTTAAAAAAGCTGGTACAGCTTCAGTAATATCATCCCAATCAATGTGCGTAATTCCTTGAATCATTAACACACCGATAAATAATAGTGCTGGTGCAGTTGCAAAACCTGGTACGGATTGTGCCAAAGGAGCCAAGAATAAGCAGCCGATGAAAAGTAAAGCAACCACAACCGCAGTTAAACCTGTGCGACCACCAGCTGCTACACCTGAAGCTGATTCAATATACGGGGTGGTAGATGATGTACCTAATGCAGCTCCCGCTACAATTGCAGTTGAGTCAGCAAATAGGGCTTTCTTTAAGCGTGGTAATTTACCATCTTGAAGCAATCCAGCACGATGTGAAACACCAACCAAAGTCCCGGTACTGTCAAACAAGTCAACGATAAAGAATACAAAAATAACCCCGACCATACTTGCAGTAAATAGACCTTCAAAATCCATTTGCATAAAAGTAGGTGCGATTGATGGGATATGTCCTACGACACCTTTGAATTCATTCAAACCCAAAACAGTCGCTATTGCAGTGACAACTAAAATACTGATGATGATTGCACCTCGAACTTTTAATTGATGCAAAACAACAATCATTAAAAATCCGAATAATGCTAACAATACTGTTGGCTGTTTAATATCACCCAATCCAACCAATGTCGCTGGATTATCTACAATAATTCCTGCATTTTTAAGCGCAATCAATGCAAGGAAAAGACCTATTCCCCCACCAATCGCAAACTTTAAAGACATCGGAATCGCATTGACGATTGCCTCACGAATTTTAAAGAAACTTATAGCAAGGAAAACAAGACCTGAGACAAATACCGCTGCTAAAGCAGTTTGCCAAGGCACCTCCATGCCCAAACACACAGAATACGTAAAATATGCATTTAAACCCATACCTGGTGCGAGTGCGATCGGATAATTCGCCACAATCCCCATGACCAAACACCCGATTGCAGCAGCCAAACAGGTTGCAACAAACACAGCACCATGATCCATTCCGGTTTCAGATAGAATGAGTGGATTTACAATGATGATGTAACACATGGTCAAAAATGTGGTTACACCTGCTAGAACTTCTGTTCTAAAGTTGGTTTTGTTATCACTTAATTTAAATAAGCGTTCTAACAGTCCAACTGAAGCATTAGGCGTTGTCATATAGCACCTGTTAAAATCTAAGATCGTAGAATATGAAATCTATACGCTTGTGTTTCAAATAATTTTTTGAATGTACACAAAATGGTATACAAGGCTAAAAGCAATCTACATGCCAGTTTCACGCTTGCTATACAGAGGAGATGTATAAATTTGGTTCCGATTTCAAAATGTAAAAAGCCGCATAACAAGATGCAGCTTTTTTATTTAATGGTAAATATTTTAACAGATTCTAATAAAAACTTGGACACAACCCGATAAAAAAAGCTAAATCCTGTGACATTTTACCTGAGAACTTAATTATTCGCTTCGGTAGGTCGCTAATCGAGAATGCTTCACATAATTTGGATTGTGTTGAATCGAATTTAGGCTATGTTCTGCATCGTTCACAATCTTCATCAGCTCTTGTCTTTTTTTGTTCTGCGAATCAACATAAACCGCATAACCCAAAATAAAAACAGAACAGAGAATAAGTATTGAAAGTACTATCTTCATTATTATTATCTCTAATGTATGCTTTTCTTAAATACTAACAAATGTGTACAAAAATGTATATCAATTAACACTTTTAAATCAAAAACAAATGTAATGTCACAATAATTTTTTCCGATAAAAGCTGAATTTGAACATTTTTTACACACTTAAATATTAGAATAATAAAGTATTTTAATCAACAACTTTTGCATAAATTCAATTAGATAATTTTAATATTTTACCAATTGATTAATTAATATTTATTAAATCAGTAATAAATTAAGCTTAAATAGTACCTTTATCGCTTAAAGGTACTATTTGATATTGCTAAAAATCGCTTTTAGAACTGATAGTTAACTCTTACTAAGAAGTTACGTGGTGTTCCAGGCATAGAGTCCGAACGCCAATATTCTTTGTTGGTTAAATTATTCACGGCAAGCGTAATATTCCAAGGATTTGCACTATAACCAATCGCAGCATCAAGTCGTGTAAAACCTTTTAAATCAGTGGATGTACTATTGAGATTACCATTTGGATAAACTTTTGCATCACCCACATATGTAGCACCTAGCTCAGTATAGATTTGATCTGTCGGCAAATATCGAATAAACAAATTTCCTGATGGATGGAAAACAGGGTCAATAAATTAGCTCGTCGTTTATTGCCAAAAGCTTATGCGGAAATTGATACAAATACTCAATTTGATAGGAAAAATCTGCGTCTAGGTATCGAAGTTACTTTATAAAAATGATTAAACATTAAATTAAAACCGAACGCTTCGTTCGGTTTTAATTATTATTCGGAAATAAATCAATGCGGACTAGATTTTGATAAAAGGTTTAGAATCAACACACCACACATAATTAATGCTATGCCGATAATTCCCCATAGATCCAATTTTTGATCATAGAAAAACCAAGCAAAGGTCGTGATCAATACAATTCCTACCCCAGACCATATCGCATAAGCAATACCAACTGGAATTGTTTTCAGGGTCAAAGATAAGCAATAAAATGCAATGATGTAACCTAAAATCACAATGATCGAAGCAAATGGCTTTGTAAATCCTTCGCTACTTTTCAGTGCAGATGTCGCAATCACTTCTGCTGTGATCGCTACAAATAAAAATATCCAACTTTTCACTTACCACACCTGCTCTATCCAAACAAACATTTCACATCTATTAATTCAATCATAAAAAAACACCCTTTAATAAAAAGGGTGTTTTCTAGTTCTAAGATCAAGAATCTATTAATAATATTTAAGCAGATTTCTTCGCCATATTATTTTTACGAATCGTAATCATCACCAACTGAACTGCTGCAGGAGTGACACCTGGGATACGGCTTGCTTGCGCTAAAGTTTCAGGGCGAACTGTTTTAAGCTTTTGAGTGATCTCGCGAGATAAACCTGAAACACCATCATATTCAAAGTCAGCTGGAATCTTCGTTTCTTCAAGGCGTTTCATCTGAGCAACATCATCATGTTGACGGTTGATATAACCTTCATATTTCACAGCAATTTCAATTTGCTCACCGACCTGTTCAGAAACCTCTGAGCCTGTAAGTTCAGCAATTTGACCAAAATTAATATTTGGACGTTTCAATAAATCAATCGCGCTGCACTCTTTGCTTAGGTCCGCACCAGTCATTTCAACAAACTTTTTACCCATCGGGTTATTCGGTGCTGCCCATAAGTGTTGTAAACGTGATGTCTCGCGTTCAACAGCTTCCATTTTTTCGCTATATGCAGCCCAACGTTCGTCATCAACCAAACCAAGTTCACGACCAATTGGAGTTAAACGTTGATCTGCATTATCTTCACGAAGCATCAAACGATATTCTGCACGTGAGGTAAACATGCGATATGGTTCTTTAGTCCCTAATGTAATCAGGTCATCTACAAGTACGCCCATATATGCTTGATCACGTTTTGGTGTCCACTCTTCTTGTTCCCAAGCACGACGTGCTGCATTCAAACCAGCAAGTAAACCTTGAGCACCTGCTTCTTCATAACCAGTGGTACCATTAATCTGACCAGCAAAATACAAGTTTTGAATTGCTTTAGTTTCAAGCGTAAATTTCAATGCTTGCGGGTTGAAATAGTCATATTCAATTGCATAACCTGGACGCAAGATATGAGCATTTTCCATACCGCGAATCGAACGCACTAGATTGAACTGAACGTCAAATGGCAATGAAGTTGAGATGCCATTTGGATAAAGCTCATGCGTATCTAAACCTTCAGGCTCTAGAAATACCTGATGCGAATCTTTATCAGCAAAACGATGAATTTTATCTTCAATCGAAGGACAGTAACGAGGACCAACCCCTTCAATCACACCTGTATACATAGGTGAACGATCTAAACCACCACGAATAATTTCATGTGTTTTTTCACTGGTATGAGTGATGTAGCAGTTCACTTGTTCAGGGTGCATCGATACATCACCCATAAATGACATCACTGGAGATGGGAAATCACCTGGTTGTGGTGTCATCACAGAGAAATCAACGGTACGCGCGTCAATACGCGGTGGTGTACCCGTTTTTAAACGACCTACTGGAAGTTTTAACTCACGTAAACGATGCGCCAAAGCAATCGAAGGAGGATCACCTGCACGACCACCGCTCGAATTTTGCAACCCGATATGAATGACACCCCCTAAGAAAGTACCCGTGGTGAGTACAACGGTTTTGGTATCAAAACGAATACCCATTTGGGTCACAACACCTTTAACGGTATCGCCTTCAACAATTAAATCATCAGCAGCTTGTTGGAAAATATCCAAGTTCGCTTGGTTTTCTAAAGTATGACGAATGGCAGCTTTATAACGGACACGGTCTGCTTGAGCACGCGTCGCACGCACAGCAGCACCTTTGCGCGAGTTTAAAATACGGAATTGAATACCGCCCTTATCAGCAGCAAGCGCCATTGCACCGCCAAGCGCATCTATCTCACGAACTAAGTGCGATTTACCAATACCACCAATCGCTGGGTTACAGCTCATCTGCCCCAAAGTCTCAATATTATGCGTCAACAATAATGTTTGTCTTCCCATACGAGCCGCCGCAAGCGCAGCTTCCGTACCAGCGTGACCGCCACCAATTACGATAACGTCGTAAACTTTAGGATAGTGCATAGTGGTAATGTGTATTTAAAAAATGACAGAGTATTATACAGAAGTTTTCTATTAAGTTGACAAAATCCGTCAATATTCTTGTAATCCCTATCTGCTTAGCTTGATTTAAATATATACAAAATAAAACTTAATGTTGCACTTTTCATGCATTGTTAACACATGGACTTATAACTATTAACCTGATATCCACTGTTCCGATTCAAAAAATTCTTATCATTATTAGTGCATAACAAATACTTTAGGAAAATGATATGAACACTAAGCTTTTATTTTCGACGCTTATTTGTAGCCTGTGTTTTGCTGTAACAGCACAAACCAACGCAAAAACCACAGTTGATGCACAAACTCAAAAGTATCAACAAGTATGTAAGGGCAAAAAACAAGGTGATATGATTTCATTTGCCTACAAAGGTGTTGTCTTTAATGGTACATGTGAGCCAAATGAAGCTGGTAAATTAGCATTCCAACCTCCAATGCCTGCAAATAATGCAACGCCTGAAACTCAAACTAAGATTTCAGAAACACAATCAGAGCCTCGACCAGTGAGTGCGCCTGTTCAGCCTATGGAAATAACACCTCCTCCAATGGAACAATCAGCTCCACATATTGAACAAACAGCTCCATAAGAAATTGGACACCTATATATAGTTATATAAGGATGCTGTTCAGCATCCTTATTTTTTGTTCAGGCTATATCAAAAGAATTATGTTTGAAAAAACATCTTAAAATTGTAATCAGTCTATTTTATAATCCCTCTGTATGGTCTGAATCTATTACAATAACCAAAATACATTAACTTAGGTTTTCCTGTGAACTGGCTACAAATTCATATTACTGTCGATCAAAAACAAGTTGAACTAACTGAAACTTTGCTCCTTTCTTTGGGTGCTGTCAGCGTTACGCTAGATGATGCCGAAGATCAAGCACTGCTTGAGCCATTACCAGGTGAAACCCCTCTTTGGAATAAAGTCATTGTAACGGGCATTTATCAACAAGAAGAAGATGCTCCAATTGATGTTGATACTTTAGAAGCTTTTTTAAAAGCACAACTCCCTGATGTTCCAATGCGCCATGAGTATTTAGAAAACCAAGTTTGGGAACGCGCATGGATGGATTATTACGAACCAATTCAAATTGGTGAAAAATATTGGATCGTACCAGAATGGTTAGAGCCACCTGAAGCAGATGCAACCAACATTAAACTTGATCCAGGCTTAGCATTCGGTACAGGTAACCATGCCAGTACATTCCTATGCTTACAATGGCTAGGTAAGACTGATGTAAAAGATAAAATCGTGATCGATTACGGCTGTGGGTCAGGCATCTTGGGTGTTGCTGCCCTTCTATTAGGTGCTAAAAAAGTATATGCCACAGACATTGATCCACAGGCTGTTCTAGCAACAAAACAAAATGCAGAGTTGAATGGTGTACTTGAGCGTCTGTACGTTGGCTTACCAGAAGAATTCAATAACGAGTTTAAAGGTCAACAATCGGACATACTAGTTGCAAATATTCTAGCTGCACCTCTAATGGCTTTAGCGCCTGAATTCTCAACTTTAATTAAAAATGAGGGAGAGTTCGCACTTGCTGGTGTAATCGAAGAGCAAGTTGCTGATGTTTCTAGTGTTTACTCTGAGTTTTTTGATATATTAGAGATCGAAAAGCGCGAAGAGAACTGGTGTCGCATTTCAGGAAAACGCAAAACAACAATTTGAGAATATTGTTCCTCATGAGTGAAAAACAAACCCGCTGCCCTAAATGCTCAACCGTGTATAAAGTGACCCCTTCACAACTCAGTGTTGCTCAGGGCATGGTTTGTTGTCCTAAGTGCGTTATTAACTTTAATGCTCTGACCAATCTTTTAAATACAGAGACAAACGAAACGATTCCTACACAAACCAATCGTTCGCTATTCTCCTCTATTCAACCTGATAGCAGCTTTGCTGAAAAGCAAATGCAAATTTTAAGTATTTTCGATCAAAAAATTGAAAACTCAAATATCGATCTTTTGACCTATCTAAACAATTTAAATTATTTTAATACTGAGCCTGTCACGGCTTTACCAAATTTAAATTTATCCGAAGATGCTTTATTGGTTGATCATGAACCAACATCGAAACAACACGGGTGGCTATATTACAGTCTTTGGGGGATCGGTAATATTGTCCTCATTTTGGTTTTCGCTTTTCAAATCTTATGGTTTAACCCAAAGCTTATGCATGAAAGCCCTGCTTTAAACCGTATCTTTAACTATGCATGTGGTGTTTTGACTTGCAAAACACTAGATGAACAATACAAATATCTAAGTTTTGAGAAAGTTAAAGTTAAACGCTACAGTAAAAACGAAACAATGTTTTCGGGTGTGCTGATCAATCATCATAAAGATAGTGTCTTGATTCCTTCGATTAGACTCATCCTTAAAGACAAAGGTAAGACCGTTACGGATATCACACTCAAACCCCAAGACTATTTAGTAGACAGTCTAAAACCGATTCAACGCATCCCTTCAAACAGCCCATTTAAATTCGAATTTACCGTTGAACAAAGTAAAAATAGCTTCGACAACTATAGTTTAGAAATTGTACAGCCCTAAAAGCATAAAAAAGTGACAAAAAAATAAAAAAAAGTGCAGTTAATTTGCTCACTTTTTCGCAGACAGTGGTATGATACGCGCCACGAATGCTTTGACCTACTTACTCCTCGTTATTTATAAACAATAAAATCGTTAAACGAACTGTGCTTTAATACTATAAGCGCATTGTTGGTTTTTTTGTTTTTGAAAGTAGGCTGTAACAAATATTTAACTATTGTTACGCTTATTTTTTACACAATTCGAGGATTTGTGGCAAGCTAATAGTCCTTTTGTTTTAGAGTCACTGTTTTAGGATCTAAAACAGGGCTCAGTAATTTAGACCACATTTATATATCACTTTACCCAAGTGATATTTGATTTTTCGGATTAACACGCATGAATAGCAAATCTCCTATTTTTACGGCTCAATCTGATGTCGCTCTTCGCATCCATGTAGATCGCGCAGTTCGTCATTATTTTGCACAGTTGCAAGGTGAGCAACCATCTCAAGTATATGACATGGTTTTAGCAGAAATGGAGAAACCTCTTTTATCTGTGGTCTTAGAATATACTCGTGGCAATCAAACTCGTGCTGCCGAGATTTTAGGCCTTAACCGTGGTACTTTGCGTAAAAAGTTAAAAGCTCACGGTTTAATGAGTGAATAATTGATAAAATGCTCACGTTCTCGTGGGCATTTTTTTATGCTTAATTGTTTTAATCTGTAGACTTCAAACTGTTGACCAAAATCATGACTATCAAACGTGCTTTAATCTCTGTTTCCGACAAAACTGGAATCGTTGAATTCGCTCAAAACCTTGCTGCTCTAGGGGTAGAGATCTTATCTACTGGCGGTACTTATAAGTTGCTGAAAGACAACAACATCGCTGTCGTAGAAGTTTCTGAGCATACAGGTTTCCCTGAAATGATGGATGGTCGTGTAAAAACACTACATCCTAAAATTCATGGTGGTATTTTAGCTCGTCGTGGTCTGGACGAAGCTGTAATGCAAGAACACAACATCGATCCGATTGATTTGGTGATTGTAAACCTTTATCCATTTGCAGCTACAGTTGCAAAACCAAACTGCTCTCTTGCAGATGCGATTGAAAATATCGATATCGGCGGTCCAACTATGGTTCGCGCCGCTGCGAAAAACCATGCCTCAGTTGGTATCATTGTGAATGCATCTGACTATGATGCTGTAATAGCAGAGTTAAAGACAAATGGAGCTCTTTCTTACGAGACTCGTTTTGATTTAGCAGTTAAAGCATTTGAACATACTGCTCAATATGATGGCATGATCGCATCTTATTTAGGAGCACGTGTTGGTAAAGCTGAGGGTGAAGCAGATTTATTCCCTCGCACGTTCAATACGCAGTTAAATAAAGCACAAGATTTACGTTATGGTGAAAATCCACACCAAAATGCAGCGTTCTATGTTGAAGCAAATGCTAAAGAAGCATCAGTTTCAACTGCAAAGCAATTACAAGGTAAAGAACTTTCTTATAACAACATCGCTGATACTGATGCTGCACTTGAATGTGTAAAATCATTTGCAAAACCAGCTTGTGTCATCGTTAAACATGCAAACCCATGTGGTGTTGCTGTTTCTTTAGATGGCATTAAGGCAGCTTATGATCTTGCATATGCTACAGATCCAGAATCAGCATTCGGTGGCATCATCGCATTTAACCGTGAATTAGATGTAGAGACTGCTCAAGCGATTGTTGATCGTCAGTTTGTTGAAGTGATTATTGCTCCAAGCATTGCAGAAGGTGTACTTGAAGTCACTGGTGCGAAGAAAAATGTCCGTGTCATGGTTTGCGGTGAGCTTCCAGCGATTGATGCACGTGCGCCGCAACTTGATTATAAACGTGTCAATGGTGGTTTGTTAGTTCAAGATCAAGACTTAGGCATGATCACTAAAGATGATCTTAAAGTTGTGACTAAACGAGCGCCAACTGAACAAGAAATTGATGACATGATTTTTGCTTGGAAAGTTGCAAAATATGTGAAATCAAACGCAATTGTTTATGCCAAAAACCGTCAAACCATTGGTGTAGGTGCAGGTCAAATGAGCCGCGTGAACTCTGCTCGTATTGCTGCGATCAAAGCTGAACATGCTGGTTTAGTGGTCGAAGGTGCAGTTATGGCATCAGATGCATTCTTCCCATTCCGTGATGGTATTGATAACGCTGCAAAAGCAGGTATCAAATGTATCATCCAACCAGGCGGTTCTATGCGCGACGAAGAAACGATTGCTGCAGCAGATGAAGCTGGTATTGCAATGGTCTTCACTGGTATGCGCCACTTCCGTCACTAATAGATTTAAAAAATCCCTCTTGCGATGTTTTAGTTGCATCTCAAGGGGGAATTTTCTATTTTTAGTGGATGTACTTGAGATACTTAAAAAGGAAATAAATTAATAATGAATATTTTAGTTTTGGGTAGCGGTGGCCGTGAACATGCACTTGCATGGAAAATCGCACAAGATGCACAAGTGACTAAAGTTTTTGTTGCGCCAGGCAATGCTGGTACTGCAACTGAAGACAAATGTGAAAACGTTGAACTTGATATTTTAGATAATCCAGCAATTATTGCTTTTGCCAAAGCAAATGATGTTGCTTTAGTGATCGTAGGACCTGAAGCTCCATTAGTAAACGGTGTTGTGGATGCAGCACGCGAAGCTGGTCTAAAAATTTGGGGTCCAACTCAATACGCAGCTCAGCTTGAAGGTTCAAAAGCATTCGCTAAACATTTCTTAAAACGTCATAACATTCCAACTGCTTTTTATGATGTATTTACTGAAGTGGATGCTGCTAAGGCTTATGTCGAGCAGAATGGCGCCCCTATTGTAATTAAAGCTGATGGTTTAGCCGCTGGTAAAGGCGTTATCGTTGCGATGACAAACCAAGAAGCATTTGATGCCATTGATGATATGTTAGCGGGCAACAAATTCGGTGATGCTGGATCACGTGTTGTGATTGAACAATTCCTCGAAGGTGAAGAAGCAAGCTTCATTTGCATGATCGACGGTAAAAACATTTTACCGATGGCAACTTCACAAGACCATAAGCGTATTTTTGAAGGTGACCAAGGTCCAAATACGGGTGGTATGGGTGCGTACTCTCCTGCTCCAGTTGTTACACCGGAAGTATTTGAACGCGTAATGAACGAAGTTATGCGTCCTACTGTTGATGGTATGGCAGCAGATGGTCATGTTTATACTGGTTTCTTGTATGCTGGTTTAATGATTGATGAACAAGGTCAACCACGTGTGATCGAGTTTAACTGTCGTTTTGGTGATCCTGAAACTCAACCGATCATGATGCGTTTAAAATCATCTTTAGTTGATTTAGTAGAAGCTGGTATTGCTGGTAACTTGCCAAGTGAAGCCGAATGGGATGATCGCAAATCAATCGGCATTGTACTTGCAGCTGAAGGATATCCTGAAACTGTACGCAAAGGTGATGTGATATCAGGTATTGGTCAATCTCCAGAAGATACAAAAATTTTCCATGCAGGTACTGCAACGACTGAAGATGGTCATGTGATTACTGCAGGCGGTCGCGTGCTTTGCGTGACTGCGCTTGGAGACACCGTTCTAGAAGCTCAAATCAATGCACTAGAAGTATGTGGTCAAGTGACATTTACAGGTATGCAGTATCGTAGTGATATTGGTTATCGCGCAATTGCACGTGAAAAAGCAGAATAAGCTTTGGTTAATTAACAAAAGCCTTCTTCGGAAGGCTTTTTTATTCTTTAATGAGCATAAAAATCATTTCCTTATTCATTATTTAAATATTAAATTCAGAAAAATATATATCACTAATTCAATAAAATCTGACATTTCCACCATTAGAAAAAACTATAAAAGTATCATTTATTTACTTTTACCAAAATTAAACTATTTTTCTAATAATCATATATTTATACCCATAAGTAGAAAATAGAACACTATAACAGAACCCAAATTATTGTTATGATTGCCAAAATTTTCGGCGAGTACTTTTAGTTATATGCATATTTTTTTATATATGAATAAGAATATGAAATTTAACTCGAAAAGTATCAGCTAATCTCGATTTGATATGAAAATTATTGAACTAATGTGCTTAAGTCAAATTCTTAAGATCAACGTTCTTAATTTTCTGTTGTTGCAAATAATTCGATCAGTCGCCTGTTCATAACACTAAATTTTGAACCGACTCACCTCTTTGTAACAAGAACCCTATAGCTCTTAAGTAATGCATTAGCGGATTATTTACTAAGCATTATTCCGATTAGGATTTACACATGAAAAAGCTAATTAGTCTTTTTTTAAGTGTGTCTGTGTTATTACTTGCAGCGTGCAGTAAACAACCTGACACCAAAGCAGAACAAAAAAATGAAGCGGGTGGATTACAAACCGTTGTAATGGCATCAACAGGTTCAGATGCTGATATTTGGCGTTTTATTGCGACCTTGCCAGAAACTAAAGCTGCTGGTATCAAGCTTGAAGTGAAAAACTTTACAGACTATGTAGCAATGAATACAGCTGTAGCAAATAAAGAAGTTGATGTGAATGCATTCCAATCATATGCTTACCTTGTTGCTTTCAATGCTTCAAATCAAGATAAGATTGCACCAGTTTCAACGACGTACTTAGAGCCTATGGGCATCTACTCAAGCAAAGTCAAAAAGGTCGAAGAGTTTGCTGAAGGTGCTTCTATCGCGATTCCAAACGATGCAGCAAACGAAGCTCGTGCGTTATTGTTATTACAAAGTGCTGGTTTGATCAAATTAAAAGCTGACTTTGATCCAGCAAAAGGCACACCAAGCGATATTATCGAAAATACGAAAAAACTCGATATTAAACCAATTCAAATGGCAACTGCTGTACGTGTTAAAGATGAAGTTGATGCGATTGTATTGGGGAATACCCTTGCAATGGAAGGCGGCTTGAATGTTCTAAAAGATTCTATCTTTTATGAACCAATTGACCAAAGCACGAAGCTGAATGTCAACATTTTAGCTGTAGCTGATTCAAGAAAAAATGATCCCGTATTACAAAAGCTTGGAACTCTTTATCACACTGAAGCGGTGAAAAAATATGTTCAAGAACATTTTGCTGGTACGAAAGTTGACGTGAATAAACCTGTTAGTTATCTCACAGAAACAAATTCGTAATATAATCTGTATAGGAAACAGGCAAATCACTTTGCCTGTTTTTTTCATTTTTGCTTAGTATTGACGATATGATCCAATTTAAAAATATTTCAAAGCATTACCAGCTAAAAGGTCAAACGATCAACGCTCTGGATCAAATTAATTTAGAGATTCCAGAAGGCAGTATATTTGGCATTATTGGGTATAGCGGTGCGGGGAAAAGTACGCTAATACGTTTGATTAATCTGCTTGAACGCCCTACTCAAGGTCAAGTCATTATCAATCAGACTGATTTTACGGCTTTAGATGCCCGTAGCCTTCGTCAAGAACGTGCAAATATTGGCATGATCTTCCAGCATTTCAATTTATTACAGACCAAGACGGTATCTGAAAATATCGAGATGCCGCTAAAATTACTGGGTCATAGCAAAGTTGAACGTGAAAAGCGTTTGAATGAGCTGTTAGACTTTATTGATCTAAAACATAAGAAAGATGCATATCCAGATGAGTTGTCTGGCGGTCAAAAGCAACGCGTGGGTATTGCACGTGCACTGGCCAATCATCCTAAAATCCTGCTTTGTGATGAGGCAACTTCCGCTCTAGATCCTCAAACCACAAAATCTGTGCTAGCATTATTAAAGAAGATTAATAAAGAGCAGAATATTACGATTGTTATGGTGACCCATGAAATGGATGTAATTGAATCTGTTTGCGATTATGTTGCGGTCATGGAAGCGGGCAAAGTGATTGAAACTGGTCCAACTTTAGATATTTTCAGTCAGCCTCAACATCCCACAACCAAAACCTTTATTCAAACTGTTTTACAACAGCAATTGCCGATTAATATTTTAGATAATTTAGAACACCAAAATCACAATAGTATCTATAGCTTGCAATTTCTCGGCACGTCAGCCCAAGAAACTGTTATTCAAGCCGTCATTAAAAAATTTGATATCAGCTTAAATATTCTTTTTGCAAACATGACTGAAATTAATGGCACTGTAATCGGACAAATGTTTATTCAACTTTTGGGCGATCAACTCATCATTCAGGAAGCAATCAAATTTCTTGAGGGTCAAGGTGTAAAAGTTGAGCAATCAGGAGTCAGTCAATGAGAGATTTAATTGTACAGTGGCTCACTGAAGTGACAGCTCCTTTTTGGAAAAGTGCTTTAACAATCGACCAGTTTGTTACAGCATTACAAGAAACATTTCAAATGGTTTTCTTCGCTTTATTGTTCGGCTGCATTTGGGGATTCATTCAAGGCATAACTTTAGTTGTTACGCGTACAGGTGGTATTTTACAGAATAAAGCAATTTACTATGCCATAAACCCCATCGTAAACGCACTCCGCTCTTTGCCCTTTATTATATTACTGATTGCTGTTATCCCGTTGACTAAACTGTTAGTCGGTACATCAATTGGGACATGGGCTGCGATTGTGCCTCTAACGATTTATGTAGGACCATATTTAGGTCGTCTCATCGAAACATCTTTACTTGAAGTTAACGAAGGGATTGTTGAATCTGCACAAGCAATGGGAGCTTCGCCTTGGCAAATTATTTTCAAGTTTATCATTCCTGAAGCACGTAGCTCCCTTATCCTTAACTTAACCACTGGCACAATTTCTTTAATTGGCGCAACGGCGATGGCAGGTGCAGTTGGTGCGGGCGGTATTGGTGATTTAGCGATTTCATACGGTTATCAACGCTTTGATACTAGTGTGGTCATCTTAACCGTGATCGTGCTATTGCTTTTAGTTCAATTCGTTCAGTCTTTTGGTGACTGGTTAGCTAAACTTCGATAAGTTAAAACATCAAAAAACTCTCAAAATGATCTTAGTTTATTTTGAGAGTTTTTTATTTACATAGGATAGTAAATCTCATTTGCAGCCTTGAAGGTATTTACATGTAATGGTACCAAATCCTCTAATTGTTGATATCCACCAGCCAAAACAAACAAAATTGGGATTTTCATTTTTTTTGCCATATCAAAAACCAAATAGTCTCGAGCATATAACAATTCTGTCGTAAACCATTTAGACCCATACTTATCATGCTGATGGCAATCCATCCCTGCTTGATAAATAATTAAGTCTGCTTCCCAACGAGAAGCGTATTGAAATGCCTCAAATACGGCTTCTCGATATAAATCAAAATTTCCATTTTTTGGATGAATATAGCGCGTCAGACTACGCTCACCAGCTTTACAACCGAATCGAATCCCAAAAATTCCAAAATTCACAAGATTACTCAGGCGGTTAGTGAAAATGGCAGTACCATCACCACCGTGTTGGTCACAATCCAAAATAAAAATGCGCTTTTCTGGATATTGTTTTGCCACCAATGCTAGGCCATTAAAAGTACAATATGCAGCACCAGACTCATAACTAGCATGATGAAAACCTTGGGCAATATTGGCTGCCACACCCTCTTTAAAAGCGATCTCAGCAGCAACCAACTGTCCTGCTTGTACTGACAAAATTGCATCACGCAATTGTTCATTCCACGGTTTAAATCCTTGGATAGTTGCGAAAGAACTTTCACCTGTTACAAAGGCGTCAACAAACTGAGGGTTGTGTAACTTTTTTAAAATCTGAACATCTATTATTCCAGGATCAACAAATTCTACCATTTGTTGGTGGTGCAAGACCTCCGCCACAGCTGAAAGCTTCTCCATACTGTTGGTATGTGTCTTTGCGTAATATCGAGGTGAATAACAAGCTTTTAGCATGGATGCTCTACGCATAACTGATCTCGAGCAATTTCCATCAATTGACTCAATTCAGTTGAATCAGGTCTAAATAGCCCATTATCGACTTGTTGCTTGAAATGATAACCAAAAGCACGCGCTCGATTTTGAGGAGATACAGCTAATGTCGTCAGTCTTAAAAACCAAAAACCATTCATCTGAGAAATCGGAATCACATAACCTTTATATTGTTTATTATTTGATTTTTCTAAGTTCTCTATCTCATATTGCGCAGAAAACAGACTCCCTGCTGGTAACCGTACACCATTCATGATCAAAGGAACTAAACTGATACAGGAATGATTATCACCCATATTCATTTTTTCCATCATTATCGGTTGATCATGTTCATCTACAAAAATATTTATCTCGCCTTGTCTAAGAAGTCGATGATGTGCAATTCTTAAAAAGAACTTCTCAGCCATAGGACAGGAACCTACTTTAGGCTTCTCGGTCAGCGCAAGACATTCGATCATATCTAAGACTGTTGAATCTTGTGGAAGAATAATATCTGCAAGTAACTGACATATCAGTATACTTTCTTCTAACTCTGCATATTGATGTAGTGTTCTTAATTTCGATTGAAAATCATATTCTTGTTGTAGGTTTTGGGTAAATGTTTCTTGGGGATTCAAACGAGTTAAACTCTCAATCACTTGTGGATTTTGATCCAAATTGCGCCATGTAGATAACTCCAAACCATATGACGAAGATTGATTTAAAATATTTCTTAGTGCTTTGGTATCGTAGTCATCAAAAATGCGTAAGTCTTGAAAGCCAATTAAATCACGTGGTTGTGAAACAAACTCCGCTATTACCCGTGTGGCTTGTGTATAACCACATCCCCGTCTTTCAGTTTGATGGCTGAAATGTTCATTCAACATTTCAGTGAGTTTTGCTGATAAGGGATGCAAATATTTTTTAAAAATAGTGACAACTTCATGATCAACTAATTCAGACATAATCCCTCCTCATTCTTCTTATATCCCACAAGCACCACTTCATCCCTTTCATTTATTCATAATTATTTATTTAGATATATCAGCTCGAGTTTATTATTCAAATATCGAGTTTCCGTTCTTTGTCAAAGCCCCATAAAAATCATGATCTTATAAAGACTTCTGATCTCATATTCATGCAATTTACTACACTTGTCAACCTTAAATACAACCCTAGATTAGATAGGTCATATAATGACGTGAAAGGTCAATAAGTCACTTGATAAGCTGTTCATGCTTTTGCACTTGTCACAATTTGGACTTACACTGTTAAGTAATGATTTTCTGATTGATCTACAAAAGTTATTTTAATAACTGTTTTAGGGATAGTTTATGCAATACAAAATCCACGTTATCGATGTTAAAAACAACCTAAAAAATTACATTTGGTTGTTAGAAGACACACGTACAAATGAAGTGATTGTTGTAGATCCAACAGAAGCGAAACTAGTCACGGATTTTTGTGAAACACATCAATTACACCTTAAACAAATTTGGCTGACGCATTGGCATCCTGATCATACAAATGGCGTAGAAGGCTTGTTGGCTGAGCAAAACATTCTGGTTTATGGTCCGCGTGATGAGCTCAGTAAAATTCCCTATCTTTCAAACCCTTTACAGCATGATTATCATTTTTTCTTTAATGATTTAAAAATTGAAGTGATTGCAACTCCTGGGCATACGTTAGGTCATATCACTTATTTTATTGAAGAAATAGATTCTTTGTTTTGTGGAGATACTTTGTTTGCAATGGGATGCGGTCGCTTATTTGAAGGTACTGCTGAGCAAATGTATCATTCATTGAATAGATTAGCAGCTTTGCCTATTCAGACAAAAGTATATTGTACTCATGAATATACACTTTCGAATGCTGAATTTGCGTTAACCATAGAACCTCATAATATTGCTCTTCAAGAACGTTTCGAGCAAGTAAAAATGCTAAGAGAATCAGATCAAATCACTCTACCCTCTACGATAGAACTTGAGCTAGAAACTAATCCATTTTTACGCACAGAAAATGCTGAAGAGTTTGCCCGCATTCGTAGTCTGAAAGATCAATTTTAAAATTTTAGGTTAATCAATAATTTCATTTTCCAACCTAGCCATATTGTGGAAAATGAAATTATTTTTTACATATATTTTCCCAGATTTATTGCTTTTCAGCTTATCGAATATCACTTAAATTTTTTAATTTTTCAATATAATACAATTATTTATTTTTTAATTCTCGAAAATTAGTATTAAAAATTTACTCTAGTTTTACATTATTTACATCTAGAAAAATAAATATATGCAATCCCCCTTTAAAAAAAATTCATCAACCCCTATTAATGAATAATGATTCACAAGGAGTACTGGTTATGAAAAACAGAGTTGTTAAAGCAAAAAATTTATTGGCTTTCCGTATTTGGTTAGAAAAATTAGGTTATTCGGTGAAAAATTTAGCAGACAATCGCGGGTTCACTTTCAGTTTTAAAAAAGAATACGGCTTGGTTACAGGTGACTTATCTGGAAATGCTTTAGCAATGCAACTCG
>NZ_MELG01000049.1:48808-58458 GCF_001767535.1 Acinetobacter sp. GWC1_38_13
CAAACGGACATGAAGCCCTAAAGCATAAAAGAGACCTAATCAAACTTTGCTTTTTTAATTTCAATCTCTCACTTTATAACCATCTCTCGAAAAAATAACATTGGAACAAAACAGTTTTCCAAGTATTATAATGTCCTAGTCGAGGGATGCTGCGACATTTGATTTATGACTATAAATCACTTGCCAGGCTCGACGATCGGTTAAACATTCGTTTTAACCAACAACGGCATCCGCGAACTGAATGATCAATACTATTTTTTCTAGGAGATCCTGATGAACGCGGTGAATGCTTCATTTACAGATTATAAAGTTGCTGATATTTCCCTTGCTGACTACGGTCGTAAAGAGATCAAACTTGCTGAAGCAGAAATGCCAGCTTTGATCGGCTTACGTAAGCGTTATGCAGCTGCTAAACCACTTGCTGGCGCTAAAATTTTGGGTTGTATTCATATGACAATCCAAACAGCAGTTCTTATTGAAACTTTGATTGAACTCGGTGCGGAAGTTCGTTGGACTTCATGTAACATCTTCTCAACACAAGACCATGCTGCTGCTGCAATTGCTGCTCGTGGTATTCCTGTTTTTGCTTGGAAAGGCGAAACTGAAGAAGAATATGTGTGGTGCTTAGAGCAACAAATCAATGTGAACGGCAAACCTTGGGATGCCAACATGATTTTGGACGATGGCGGTGACTTGACTGCACTTGTTCATGACAAATACCCTGCTCTTTTAGAGCGCATCCACGGTATTACTGAAGAGACCACAACAGGTGTACAACGTTTGTTGGAAATGTGGAAAGATGGTTCTCTTAAAGTTCCTGCAATCAACGTTAATGACTCGATTACTAAGTCTAAAAACGACAACAAATATGGTTGCCGTCACTCATTAAATGATGCAATCAAACGTGCAACTGATATGTTACTTTCTGGTCGCCGCGCTTTAGTGATTGGTTATGGCGATGTAGGTAAAGGTTCAGCTCAGTCTTTACGTCAAGAAGGCATGATTGTTCGTGTGACAGAAGTGGATCCAATCTGTGCAATGCAAGCATGTATGGATGGTTACGAGGTTGTTTCTCCATATAAAAATGGCGTTCAAACTGGCAAGAAAGAAGACATTAACCAAGACTTGTTATCAAATACTGACCTTGTTGTCACAACTACTGGTAACTACCACGTATGTGATTCAGCGATGTTAGACAGTTTAAAAGCTGGTGCTGTGGTATGTAATATTGGTCACTTTGATACTGAAATCGACACGGCATACTTACGTGGTTATAAATGGGTTGAAGTGAAGCCTCAAGTTCACCAAGTGTACCGCTCAGAAGATGAAAATAACTATCTCATCCTTTTATCTGAAGGTCGTTTAGTGAACCTTGGAAATGCAACAGGTCACCCATCACGCGTTATGGATGGTTCTTTTGCAAACCAAGTGCTCGCACAAATGCATCTTTTCGCTGAGAAATTTGCAGATTTACCAGCTGATCAAAAGCAAGCGGCTATTCGTGTTGAAGTTCTTCCTAAGAAATTAGATGAAGAAGTCGCAGCGGCAATGGTTGCAGGCTTTGGTGGTGTAGTAACTCAATTAACTCAAGTTCAAGCTGATTATCTTGGTGTACCTGTTGAAGGTCCATTCAAATCTGACGCTTATAAATACTAAGAGAATTAGGGCAGACGTTTTACGGACTGCCCTTTTTTATAAAATCTTCTCAGTAATTTATAAAAGGATTTGAAATGACGAAACGAGTGCCTATTTCTTTCGAGTTTTTCCCACCGAAAACTGATGCCGGTGCAGAAAAATTACGTGTTGTTCATCAAGAGTTACAACTTCTCATCCCTGAGTTTTTTTCTATTACTTACGGTGCCGGTGGCTCAACCCGTGAACGTACTTTAGCAGCGATTAATGATTTTAATGGTAAGGGCACACCAGTTGCACCTCACCTTTCTTGTATTGGTGATGACAAAGCACGTATTGCTGAACTTCTTGATCTTTACAAATCACAAGGAATTGACCGCATCGTTGCACTAAGAGGTGACTTGCCTTCTGGTCAGGTTGGCTTAGGTGAACTTCCGTATGCTCAAGACTTAGTTCGATTCATACGCGAACATTCAGGTGATCATTTCCATATCGAAGTTGCTGCGTATCCTGAAATGCATCCACAAGCTGAAAGTTTTGATGCAGACATCCAACGGTTCGTCGAAAAAGTACAAGCTGGCGCAAATGCAGGAATTACCCAATTCTTCTTTAATCCTGATGCATATTTCTATTTCATCGAACGCTTAGCGAAATCAGGAATTAATATTCCTATCGCACCGGGTATTATGCCGATCACAAATGCAAGCAACTTGATTCGTTTTGCGGATGGTACAGGTGCAGAAATCCCACGTTGGATTCGCAAGCAACTTGCAGCTTATGGTGATGACAGCGCAAGCATTAAAGCATTTGGTCACGAAGTCATCGTTAACCTTTGTGAACGCTTAATTGCTGGTGGAGCACCTACGCTACATTTTTACTCAATGAACCAAACTGAACCAACCCGACAACTTGTTGTTGATTTAGGTTTAAACTAATTTCTACGAGCACGACCCAAGCATGAATCGTTTTTATATCGAAACTGAATTAAATACTGGCAACACGATTGAATTAACTGAGTCAGTATTTCATCATTGGGTTCGTGTACTTCGTGCGAAAGTACAAGAAAAAGCCATCTTTTTTAATGGAAAAGGTGGTGAATATCGTGTAACGCTAACTGAAATTAACAAGAAAAATGCTTTCGTATCTGTTGATCATTTTGAAGCAATCGATCGAACTGCACCATTCAAGGTGATTTTGGGTCAAGTGATGAGCAAAGGTGATCGCATGGATTATGCGATTCAAAAAGCAACTGAACTTGGTGTGACAACGATTCAATTATTAACCAGTGATCGTTGTGAAATGCGTCTTAAATATGACCGTGATCAAAAGAAATTAGACCATTGGCAATCAGTTGCAGTCGCAGCTTGTGAACAATGTGGGATGAATATTGTGCCCAAAGTTTTAGCTCCAATTTCAATCGAAGAATGGATTCAAACAGATCTGCCGATATCACGTTTTGTAATGGCACCGAACAAAGATCAAAAAAATGTATTACTAGATGCACAACCAGAACTCGCTTTATTGATCGGCCCAGAAGGCGGTCTGAACGAATCAGAAATTGAGCTATCGAATCAACATGGCTTTGTAAATTGGTGTATCGGCGATCGTGTTCTAAGGACAGAAACAGCTCCAGTCGTGGCTTTATCAATTTTAAATTATCACTTTGCTAGCAATTGATTCATTTCATTTGCTTTCAGTTGTCTTTAGCGTTAATTTAAAACAAAACTCTATAGTGTTTACAAAAAAATAAAGACTGTGAACACTGATAAAAAACGAAAAGGATTATTCTTTATATGTCAGGGGTTCTGGAAAAAAATTTGCCACAATTTATATATACGGATCAGATTAATTATCCTAACCATATACGTCTATTTGTTGTAAGCGTAATCTTCATTATTTTAATCGATTATTTTTTATTCGGTTTTTTCTATTCATTTGATTTAAACATCTTCTCTATTTGGACGATAAGTTCACTGATTCTATTAAGTATTTTTTTAATTATCTGCAACTTCTCGCTTAAACATTACACATCTGTTCGTCATGCAAAAAAAACCAATCTGACTTTTCAACTGATTTGTCTTTGTATAGGTAGCTTACTGGGTGTAGGCAGTGTGGTTATTAGCCAAATGCTTATTAAAGATGTTCCCCATCTCTCACACTCTCATATTCTCACATTAACTGCACTACTCCTCACATCATCACACATTATTTCGCTGACCTTTTTAACACAGCATATTCGCTATTTTTTCTTGTTTTTTATTCCTAGTGTTCTCCCTCTTGTTCTTTCTCAAATTATAAATAGAGACCAAGAACATACTTTGTTTTATGTAGCCTATTATTTTTCTTTTATTGCAACTTTATTATGTGCACATGCAACGTTCAAAATTCATAAACGTTTCTTTCAAGTCCTTGAAAAAAATAAGCAACTGATAGATGTTGCAGAACAACATAACCAATGGACTGAAGAACTATGCCAACAATTGCAGCGAGAAGTAAATAAATCTAAAGATATCGAGGCACAACTGCAATTCAATAACCATTTATTGGAACAGAAAGTACGTGAACGGACATACGATCTTACTAAGATGAATGAGCGACTCGAAGAGCATCGTCAAAATTTAGCATTTGCGCATGAAACTGCTGGAATCCGTCCATGGGAATGGAATCTTGAAGAGAATACAGTTGGTGTAACAAATTCTCACCAAAAAGAAGTGACACGCAATTCAGAGAATCATTACGAACTATTGAGTAAAATCGTTCATCCTGATGATGCTGAACGTGTAAAAAATACGATTTATAGTCATTTGTGTGGTCAAACCAAACGTTATGAAGAAACCTTCAGAATAAAACGTCCGAATGGTGATTGGAGTTGGATTCATGATGTTGGTCAGGTTATTCAGCGAAATCCAAAAGACGGTACACCACTTAGAATGGTTGGTATTCATCGAGACATTAATCAAGAAAAGAAAGATCAAGATCGACTAAAATTGGCAGCAAGTGTCTTTGAACAAGCATCTGAAGGTATTTTTATTCTAGATGAAAACTTTAACTATCTTGAAGTCAATCCAAAATATGAACAACTTACTGGTTTAGACAAACAATATATTTTGAATAAACATTTATTCGAAATCACAAAACAGACTAAACAACATCACTTAAATTTTCATCTCTCTATTCTCGATACTTTACATGAAGAATTTGAATATGAAGGAGAGTTCCAAGAAACCTATCTATCTGAAAAATCTTGTTTTCTTTGGATACATATCAATGCAGTTAAAGATGAATCTGATCGAGTATTAAATTATATCGGTATCGTTTCAGATCAAAGTGAACGTAAACACCAAGAACAACGCTTATCATATTTAACCAATTATGACACTTTAACTGATCTACCAAATCGCTTTTATTACCATCAACAACTCCATCAATACTTAGTAAATGAAGCATTGATTCAGCATCTAGCCGTCATTCGTTTAAATATAGATCGATTCCGTGCATTAAATGAATTATTAAGTAATCAAGCTGGTAATGAGCTTTTAAAACAAGTTGCACAACGCTTACGAATCAGCAATATAGATGCATTATTGGTCGCTCATTTAAGTGCTGATGATTTTGCAATCATCTATGAAATGTCCCCTTTGCATCCTCCAATTCATCAAATTTGCAATAATATCGTAGAAGCCTTTAGCAAACCTTTCTACATTGCCGATCAAGAACATGTGGTTAGTATCTCAATTGGTGTTGCAATTTACCCTGAGCATGGACGTCAAGTAGATAATTTAAATACTCACGCAGAACAAGCACTCACAGAAGCCAAACGTTTAGGTGGAAATACCATCCGTTATTACTCAAGCGAACGCACAAACTTTGTAGCTAAGCATACGGATTTAGAGCTTGATCTAAGAAAAGCAATTCAAAATAAAGAACTTGTGGTGTATTACCAACCAAAGATAAATACTCAAAATTCCAATATTACAGGTTTTGAAGCTCTGATTCGTTGGAAGCATCCAACAAAAGGCTTAATCATGCCTGATATCTTTATTCCACTTGCTGAAAGTACAAGTCTAATTTCTGATATTGGTCGTTTTGTACTTTATGAGGCAGCTCGTCAACTTCAAGTTTGGCAAAAACTTGGCTTTGTCCACATACACGTTGCTGTAAACATTGTTGCTCAACAAATCTTGCGGGGACAATTGCTTCAAGATATTGATGCTGTTTTAGATCAATACTCAATTGGTGGGGAAAATCTTGAATTAGAAATCACTGAATCTGCATTTTTAGAAAATACCGAAAACGTAAAAATGGTGCTTTGTGCACTCAAAGAACGCAATATTTCAATTGCATTAGATGACTTCGGGACTGGTTATTCTTCACTCGCCTACCTAACCGAATATCCAATTGACATTTTAAAAATTGACCGTGCATTCATTTCAAAAATTGGTGATCCAAAACAAGATGCGATAGTTAATGCCATGATTGCCATGGGTAAAACCATTGGCTTAAAAGTTGTTGCTGAAGGTGTAGAAACTGAACAGCAACGTGACTACTTGAAGCGACAAAATTGTGACATATTACAGGGTTACTTATTTGCGAAACCTTTAACTGCTTCGGATGCTACAGACTACTTGCAACAACACATGAGAATGTCAACCGCGAGATATTCCATATAAAGTTACAATTCGAGCTTTTTGAATGTTTATTTTGATCAAAAAATAAATTGTCAATAAGCACATACGTTCAGTGAAAATAAGCTATTTTGACTGGGCGAATGCGTGAACTAGTGCTATATTCTTGTGCACTTATCTTAATATAATAATCAGACATATATCCTGATTATTATCGGAACAATCGAGACTCAGATGGACGATCAATCTTTAAAACAAGCCGCTTTGTATTACCATGAATTTCCAACCCCAGGAAAAATCAGTGTGACACCTAGCAAGCAGCTCGTTAACCAACGAGATTTAGCGCTTGCATATTCTCCAGGTGTTGCTGCTCCATGTTTGGAAATCGAACGTGACCCTTCTGCTGCTGCGAAATACACAGCTCGCGGAAACCTAGTCGCAGTCGTGAGTAATGGTACCGCCGTGCTTGGTTTGGGTAATATTGGTCCTCTTGCCTCTAAACCTGTAATGGAAGGTAAAGGCGTTTTATTCAAGAAGTTTGCTGGCGTTGATGTTTTCGACATCGAAATCGCTGAAAATGATCCAGATAAAATCGTCGATATCGTGGCATCTCTTGAACCAACATTTGGTGGTATCAATCTAGAAGATATCAAAGCACCTGAATGTTTCTATATCGAGAAAAAATTACGCGAACGCATGAAAATTCCTGTGTTCCATGATGACCAACACGGTACAAGTATTATTGTTGGTTCTGCACTTCTAAATGCATTGCAAATCGTAAATAAAAAAATCGAAGATATTAAAATTGTCGCTTCAGGTGCGGGTGCAGCTGCCATCTCTTGTTTAGATTTATTGTGTGCACTCGGTGTAAATAAACAAAATATCACCGTAGCTGACTCTCGTGGTTTGCTTACAACTTCACGTGATGGTCTAGATGAATCAAAGAAACGTTATGTACAAGACATTCAAGCAACGCAATTACATGAAGTAATGGCTGGCGCTGACATGTTCTTAGGTCTTTCAGCAGCTGGCATTTTAACCAAAGAAATGGTTAAAGAAATGGCTGAAAACCCAATTATCTTTGCATTAGCTAACCCAGATCCGGAAATTTTGCCTGAACACGCACATGAAGTTCGCCCTGATGTCATTATGGCAACTGGTCGTTCAGACTATCCTAACCAAGTAAACAACGCGCTTTGTTTCCCATATATCTTCCGTGGTGCACTAGACGTCGGTGCAACTACAATTAATGAGGAAATGAAGATCGCATGTGTACATGCAATCGCTCGCATGGCTCATGTTGAAGCGGATGCTGCAACGTATGGTGAGAAATCAGCATCTTTTGGTCGTAATTATTTAATTCCTCGCCCACTTGATCAACGCTTGATTCTTGAAATTGCGCCAGCGGTAGCTAAAGCAGCGATGGATTCAGGTGTAGCGACTCGTCCTATCGAAGATTTTTCTGCTTACCGTCAGCGTCTTTCTGAGTTTGTATACAACTCAGCATTCTTGATGAAGCCTATTTTCTCTCAAGCTAAATCTGATCCTAAACGCATTGCTTATGCTGAAGGCGAAGACGAACGCGTATTACGTGCAGTACAAATCGTTGTTGATGAAGGTCTTGCTAAACCAATCCTGATTGGTCGTACAACTGTGATCGAAGCGAATATCAAGAAATTAGGCTTACGCTTACAACATGGCGTAAACATTGAAATCGCAGATCAAGAACAAAACCCTTTATATGAAGAGTTCTGGAAAGACTATTATCAAACGATGCAGCGCAAAGGTGTAACAGTTGAGTATGCTCAGCGTGAAGCACGTCGTCGCTCAACACTAATCGCAGCATTGATGGTGAAGTTTGGCAAAGCTGATGGTATGTTGTGTGGTACTTATTCAAGCTACGATATCCATTTAGATTTCGTTAAAAATGTCATTGGACTAAAAGAAGGGCGCAGTACATTCTTTACTTTAAATGCGCTTATGCTTGAAGATCGCAACTTATTTATTGCTGATACATATGTAAATACTAACCCTACTGCTGAACAGCTTGCTGAAATGACAATTTTAGCTGCTGAAGAAGTTCGTCGCTTTGGTATGACACCTCGTGTTGCTCTGCTTTCTCACTCTAGTTTTGGTAGTGATCAGTTTGACCCAAGTGCTCAAAAGATGCGTGAAGTCTTCCGTTTACTTTCAGAACAAGCTCCTGAGCTTGAAGTTGAAGGTGAAATGCATGGTGATGCAGCATTAGACGACAATATTCGTCATTTTGCATTCCCGAACTCACGTTTTAAAGGTTCAGCAAATCTTTTGATCATGCCTAATCTTGATGCAGCGAATATTTCATTTAACCTCTTAAAAGCAACTTCTGGTAACAACGTTACTATTGGTCCTATTTTATTAGGAGCTGCTAAGCCAGTTCATATTTTAACCCCAACGGCAACAACACGTCGTTTAGTTAATATGACAGCATTGACGGTTGCAGAAATTCAACAAAGTCAAAACTGATTATCTTAAGCGAAGCTTTTCGAGAAAAGCTTCGCTTAATGCTTGAGAAAACCTCTATTCTGTTGCATGATTGTGTGAAGAATAGAGGTTTTTTATGCAAGTTTATTTAGTAGGCGGTGCTGTCAGAGATCATTTACTTGGGCACCCCTATCACGAAAAAGATTACGTGGTGGTCGGAGCAACACCCGAACAATTACTCGCAGATGGATTTCAACCTGTAGGTAAAGACTTCCCTGTATTTCTTCATCCAAAAACAAAAGAAGAATATGCTCTCGCGCGTACAGAACGTAAGTCTGGCGTGGGATATCATGGATTTCAATTTCATACCGATAAAACAGTCAAATTAGAAGAAGATTTAATACGTCGTGATCTCACCATTAATGCAATGGCAATGGATGAAAATGGAAACATTTATGACCCATATGGTGGTCAAGATGATCTTAACCAAAAAATTCTTCGTCATGTCTCAGATGCTTTTATTGAAGATCCACTCCGTGTTTTACGCGTTGCAAGATTTGCTGCACGTTATACAGCTTACGGATTTAAGATTGCTGAAGAAACATTAAACCTAATGAGTGAAATCGCAAGTTCTGGTGAATTAGATGCACTAACACCTGAACGGGTTTGGAAAGAAACTTCTCGTGCATTGATGGAAGATCATGCCGATGTGTACTTTCAAACGCTCAGAGACTGTAATGCTCTCAAAGTTTTGTTTCCTGAGATAGATGCATTATTTGGTGTCCCACAACGCCCCGAATTCCACCCAGAAATTGACTGTGGTATTCATACATTAATGTCATTAAGACAAGCCTGTTTAGCAAATTACGCCCTAGACGTTCGTTATGCAGTACTTGTACATGATTTAGGGAAGGCACTCACACCTGCTGA